>NZ_JADXDQ010000049.1:0-13218 GCF_015831295.1 Streptococcus sp. NLN64 | reverse complement strand
CCCATCTTTATTTATAGAAAAACTTGATCGTTCATAAAAATCATCAGAATTGCAATTGTTTATTGCTTGTTTCTGATGATTTTTTTTGATAGTTACGCAAAGATATTCAGGCTATGAATAATTCGGGTATACTTATCTCAATCCTAATAAAACTTTTCTTTTTCATAATAATCTCCTGAAAGGCCTCGTTGTTAGACGAGGTCTTTCGTTATGTGGTTGAGCTAGAGGATAGTACTGCTCTGCTTGGGAGATTATTATTTTAGGGCACCTCTAAAAACTAAACTCTTAAAAATTCGAACATTGATTTATCAAGATTTCTACGACATGATTTGATGCAAAACCGGAGTTTTTCGAGGTGCCCTTTAAGGTGAAAGTTTCGGCGCTTTGCTCCTCTCTTGATACCTCGCAAGCTCGGTATCCGCCCCTCTAGCTCACAGAGTTCGCAGAGTTCAAAGGTCTTAGAGAACTTTGAAGATATAGGATCAAAATAACGAAGTTATTGTCAAAAGACATCTAATCTCCTAAAAGGGTTCACGGCTGGTCGTGGACTTTTTCGTTTTGCCATCAAAGACTATATCTGGTTTTATAAACACCATCGATTACAGAGTAGATACCAATATAAGACACCATAGGAAGTCAGAGAAGTTGCCTTATACTCATTACATTTCAAAATCTGAATGTGTTAATCCTCTTCGCCGAACCCTCAGTTCTGTCTTCATCGGATTGCCTTTTCAGATTTCGAACTGTTTCGAGTATTAAACTCAGATCAGCCAGCAACTTACCCAATCGCTAAGAACAAGCAGATTGAAAACTACCAATCTAAGTGGAGTGCATAAAAAATCAGCCATACGAGATGTACGACTGATTTCTGTCATGAACTTCATCTTTGGATATTTTACCTGTCTACTTGACAGGGGGCATATCAGAGGGATGTCCGATCTCGTTTTATTTGCTGGCGAGGCCTTTTTTGAGGGATTTCCAGAGGCCGAGGTCGTCGGTTTGGAGGGCGATGCCGGAATAGGATTTGCCGATGAGGTAGGTTAGGGTTGCGGTGGTGGCTAGGAGGAGTAAGAGGGAGAGGAGGGGTTCCAGACCACCTGCGTAGCCATTGATCATGCGGACGGGCATGAGGAAGACGGAAAGGCCTGGGATGTAGGATAGGACTTGTAAGATAAGGGTGTCTTGGCCTCCTTGGCCGAAGATGAAGGTGCCGAAGAAGCCGACCATCACCAAAACTGTGAGGGGTTGAACGGCCTTATTGGCATCTTCTTGGCGGACAACGAGGGCGCCACAGAAGGCAGCGATGACAACATAGAAGCTCAAACCGACTAGCAAGAAAGGCAAGAGGAGCCAATCCAAGTGTGCTAGGAGGGTTTGAAGGAAGGGAAGGGCGGAAGCTCCAAAGGGTTGGCTCAAAAGGAAGAGGTAGGCTAGAACGCCTCCCAAGGCATAAATTCCCAAATGAGTCACCAGCGCTAAGACCACTCCTAAGACACGGCCGTAGAAATAGAGGTCGGCTGGGATGCTAGAAAAAATAATTTCTAGAATTTTAGTCCCTTTTTCGCCTGCAATTTCTTGGGCAGTGGCTGCTGAGTAGGTCAGGGTCATCATGTAGATAATAAAGACTAAACCAAAGATAGCCGCCATTTTAGCACCGAGAGCCATGTCCTGTCCTTCTGGTAGCTCCTCTTTAAAGCTAGGTTGCCGATCCAGAATAGCCATCTGATCTGTGCTTAATTGGGCATTCTGGCGGTTCAGATCAGCTTGGGCTTGGTCCAAGGCTTTTTGGACTTGGTCTTTTTTCTCAAAGGCCATCCCTTCTTCGCCGTGGTAGGTGGCTGTGAGGAGGCCCTTTTCTTCTGAGACGACTAGGTAACCGTTAACCTCTTCTTCTTTTACTGCAGCCTTGGCCGCAGTTTCGTCCGGATAGGATTTAAGGAAATCGAGATTGGACAGGGCTTGGGTTTGGCCCACTAGGGCGATGGCGTTAGAGTCTGAGCCAAATTGGGAACCGACATAGCCTGACCCCATGGAGAGCAAAATCATAAGGAAGGGACCTAGGACTAGGAAAAGGAAGGCCCAGGATTTAACTTGGCGGATGTAGGTTTCTTTGGCGACTAGGAGTACTTGTTTCATTAGGCTTCCTCCGATACTAGTTTAAAGATTTCATCGATGCTTGGGGCTTGCTGGTCAAAGGTGGTGAGGTAGCGGCCTTGGCTAATGCGGTCAAAGAGTTCTGGTCCGGCATCTTCGCTATCCAAGATCAGGCGCCATTTGCCTTGTTTGGTATCCTCGACGGAGAGGACGTGAGGCAGGGCAGCTAATTGTTCCTTATCCAAATCTTGGGAGACAAAGAGGCGGGTGCGGCCGAACTGAAGGCGGACGCTTTGGATGTCCCCATTGAGGGCGATGGTGCCGTCTTTGATCATGATGAGTTGGTCACAGAGTTCTTCCACGTTGGTCATAACATGATCTGAGAAGATGATGGTCGCCCCACGCGCCTTTTCTTCCAGAATGACTTCTTTAAGAAGGCCTGTGTTGACCGGATCTAAACCTGAAAAAGGCTCATCCAGAATGATTAATTGTGGTTGATGAATGAGGGTTACGATGAGTTGAATCTTCTGCTGGTTCCCTTTGGATAAGCTCTTGATTTTGTCACTCATGCGGCCTTTGACCTGTAGTTTTTTCATCCAGATGGGTAGGCGTTCTGCCACTTCTTTCTTGCTCATTCCCTTGAGGCTGGCTAGGTAGCTAACCTGCTCCAGAACCGTCCGCTTGGGCATAAGGCTGCGTTCTTCCGGAAGGTAGCCGATTTGCGAGTAGCGTTCTTTGGTCAGGGGCTGGCCGTCCAGTAGAATCTGACCCTCATAGGTCAGAAAGTTGAGGACGGAATGGAAGAGTGTGGTCTTACCAGCCCCATTTTTCCCGACCAGACCGCAGATGGTCCCGGATGGAATGCTGAAGTTGAGGTCCTTGAGGACCTCCTTGTTCCCATAAGCTTTGGACATGTGTGATACTTGCAACATAAGTTTCCCTCCTTTTCTTTATATTATACTCTTATTTTTCCTTTTAGGCTTCTTTAAGTTAAATTTAAAGGAACTTTTAGTTTTTCTTTTTATACTTATTTGAAAATAAAAAAGAAAAGAAGAACCTCACATGAAGAAAAAACCAATCCTAACCGCTACCATTGCTTTCCTAACCATGGCGAGCTTGGCAGCTTGCAGTCTACAAAGCAGCCAAACGCAATCAACAACAGGCCAAATCGTTAAGCAGAGCACCACAACTCCTCCCATTGATTGGGACAGTCTTCCCAGCAAGGATGTAACGCTGGACGATAAAGGCTTGACCATTACTGAGGCTGGAACTTACGTTCTCAAGGGAAATACCAGCGCAGGGGTGACGGTGAAAACATCTGGTAATGTCCGCCTTATCCTAGCAGGTACAACCATCACCTCCTCTGATGGCCCAGCCATCAATGTAGAGGAAGCTGGAACTGTCCAACTGGAACTTCAAGATGGAACGGAGAACAAGGTCAGCGATTCAAGCACCCACAGCAATGAAGACTTGGAAGGCGCCATCCATTCTGAAGCCGATCTCATCGTGACCGGCCAAGGAAACCTAACCGTTGAAGCTAATTACCAGGACGGAATCGTCTCCACAGACAACCTCTACATCGAAAACGGAACCCTTCAAGTAATCGCGGCAGACGATGCCATCCGCGGCCGAGACAGCGTCACCATCAATGGAGGCAATATTAGCGTCAACGCCCAAGGCGACGGCATTAAATCCAACAACGATGAAGACACCAGCAAAGGGAACGTCACCATCAACGGCGGCGACACCTCTGTATCCGCTGGCGATGACGGCATCAAGGCTGAGTCCAGCCTCGTTATCAATGATGGAAATATCTCTGTCCCACAAAGTGTCGAAGGACTGGAAGGAACCAAGGTCACCATCAACGGTGGATCACTAGACGTCTACGCGACTGACGACAGTATCAACGCAGCCAGCGACGTCACCGGTGCCGATATCTTTATCAAAGTCACCGGCGGTACTATCAAGGTCGAAGTCGGCCAAGGCGATACCGACGCCTTCGACTCCAATGGCAACCTCGAAATCAGCGGTGGTACCATTGATATAACCGCCCAATCCGCCTTCGACTTCGACGGTAGCGTCAGCTTCACCGGTGGAACCGTAACCGTTAACGGCGAAAAACAAACCGAAATTGTCCAAACCGGACCCGGTGCCCCTGGTGGCATGGGTGGTGGACCTGGTGGTATGCCCCCAGGCGGAGGCCAAGCTCCAGGCAACCGTGGATAAGAAAACTCTCTCTCCTCAATTTGGCAGGAGAGAGAGTTTTTCTGTTGCTAGAAGATCTCTGTCAGACGGTAGCGAAGGGGTCTGCGACTGACAACTTGAAGCAAATTCTTATCAACTAACGTTCGCAGAGCCTGTTTAATCGACCGAACAGATACCTTTGGAGCATTCTGGCTTACAATTTTAACCAGTTCTCTTTCCTCCATCCCACTATTATCTGACACGAACAGCTTTGCCTGAGCAAGTACAAAAAGGATGTGTTTTTCTTGTTCCGGAGTCTCTTCCAGAGCATTGATTTTCTCACGATAGTCTTCCAATAAATCCCGTTTTTCAGCTAGGAGCAGGAGGATATCTTCCTGTCCTTCTTGAATAAGGGCTAAAAGACCTTGAACAAAAAAGGTCGCATCAGCGCGATTCAAATAGTCGCCCGTCTGTTGAAAGAGTTTGTAATAAGTATTTTTATGCTCATTGATTTTTTGGGAAATCACAAGCGCGGTGAAAGTATCCAAGTTATTAGCGACTGTCTTAGCCATTAGATAGCGACCAAATCGCCCGTTCCCATCATAAAATGGATGCGTATTTTCAAAGAAAAAATGACCAATACAAACCTTCACTAGAAAAGGAAGTTCTTCATCTCCCAGAAATTGAAGCCAGGACTCCAACATGTTGCATATCCCTTCTTCCGATAAGGGGGGACGATGGATGACTTTTCCTGTCCGATCATCGCTTATCTGAACACCCCCTTTTCGAAAGAGCTCCCCATCCAATTGATCTTCTGAGCCCACTTCCCCTTCAAGCAAGAGATCATAAAGAGAGCGAATATCTTTCAAAGTCTGGAGATTAAAAGTCGTTCCCTCTAAAATCTGCTGGTACATTTTCACCGTTGATAGGTTTTTACGTGTAGATTCTGCATCTGGAGACTCTGTCACAATGCGATGAGCCTCTACCAAGTCCTTCCGCCTTGTCCGAATGCCCTCAATAGCATTTGTGGAGATGATTGACTGATACATTTGCTCACTAAAAAATTGATAATGGGCGACAGCTGGTAAATCCGCTGCCAAATCCTGAATCTTACCAGAAGCAACTGTAATTTTCTCTATCAACATTAGAATCGTCGGCAAGACCACGACGAACAGGGGATAGCTAGATGTTTGGAAGTTTTCTCTTTTCATCAATCTTGGGTAAAGTTGGGTAACAATCGTACTATATCCTTCCAAACGTTGCTGATACTCTCTCTCATAAGCATCAAAATTCCCATAATAGACTTTCTTTAACTCTTTGTAATCCATCAAATCCTCCTCTCTGCTAGATCGACCATTCTGTTACTTAAAAAAATCAAATTTTGTTCAAATAGAAATGAAGCGTTGGATTCTATTTTGTCATTTTAACCCTTTTGTCAAAATAGAATCTCATTTTCTATGCCTATTTTAACATTTTGGCACTTTTATTCAAATAGAAACTATTTCTTACCGTCTATTTTGTCATTTTCTTGATTTTGTCAAAATAGAAGTAAAAGTTAAGGTTCTATTTTAAAATATTTGGGAATTTTAATGGAATAATTTTTAATAAGAAATACCGTTCCTTAGAATTGTCTGACAAATCTCCTTTTTCTCTTTTTTGTGGTATAATGAGTGTGTTTGAACGATAGAGAAGGGGAGGACTGGGTCATGCAAGCCAAGGACATTCAGGTTTCTTATGGGAATCAGCTGGTGCTGGATGGGTTGTCTTGTCAACTGGAATCTGGCAAGGTGACGACCATTATCGGGGCCAACGGCTGTGGCAAGTCCACTCTTCTCAAGGCTTTAACGAGGATTCTCCCCTTAGACAAGGGGCAGGTGATTCTGGATGGGCAAGTCCTTGCTCAGATGAAAACCAAAGAGGTGGCCCGCAAGTTAGCCTTGTTACCGCAGGTACAGTCGGCGACGGAGGGGATTACCGTTTTTGATTTGGTCTCTTATGGGCGGTATCCACACTTGTCAGCCATGGGGCGTTTGGGCTCAGAGGACCGGGAGAAGATTGCCTGGGCTATGGAGGTGACGCGAGTGGCGGACTTTCAGGACCAGCCGGTGGACGCCTTGTCTGGTGGGCAGCGGCAGCGGGTCTGGATTGCCATGGCCTTGGCGCAAGATACGGACTGGATTTTTTTGGATGAGCCGACGACTTACCTGGATCTCAATCATCAGCTGGAGGTGCTAGAGTTGTTGGCAGACTTGAACCAAAGCCAGGGCAAGACCATCGTGATGGTCTTGCATGATCTCAATCTGGCAGCCCGGTTTTCCCATCGTTTGTTGGCCATGAAGGATGGGCACATCGCTTTTGAGGGTTCGGTCTCAGAGGTGATGTCAGCTGAGGTTTTGCGTTCTATTTTTTCCATAGAGGCGCAAATTGTCCAAGATCCCATCTACGGCAAGCCTGTTTGTCTTAGTTATCAGCTTTTAAAAGAATAGGAGAGATTATGAAAAAACTGCTTACTTGGTTAGGTCTCGGCCTGCTACTTGTGACACTTGCGGCCTGCGCGTCGTCCTCTTCCACATCCAACGCTAAGGTGGACGTTGTCCTCTCAAGCAAGCCAAAGATTGACGGCTTTGATTACTCGGGGGATATTCCCCAGAATCCTCAACGGATTGTCAGTCTTTCCTCTAGCTATACCGGTTACCTCTACCAGCTCGGCTTTGATCCCGTGTCGGTCACAACTTATGATGCCAAGAATCCCGTCCTCAAGGACCGGGTCAAGGATGCGCAAGTGCTTATGCCAGAAGATTTGGAAAGCATTGCCAAAGCCAACCCTGATTTGATTGTCGTTGAGTCCAACGACCCTAACCTCAAGGAGCTGCAGAAGATCGCGCCAACCTTGGCTGTAACCTATGGCAAGAACGACTATCTCCAACTCTTGAATTCCTTTGGTCAAGTTTTTGGCAAAGAAAAAGAAGCGGATGAGTGGATCGCCAATTGGAAAGACCGGACAGCCAAAATCGGCCGAGAACTCCGTAACCAGTTGGGAGAAGATGTGACTGTGACGGTCATGGGCCTCTTTGAAAAAGACATCTACCTCTTCGGAAATAACTGGGGCCGTGGGGGTGAGGTTGTCTACCAAACTCTTGGTTTCAAGGCCCCTCAAAAAGTGCAAGAGGAGGTCTTTAAACCTGGCTATCTAGCGGTCAACCAAGATGCCCTCCCAGAGTATCTAGGGGACATCGTCGTCGTAGCTGCTGAAAATGAAGAAACAGGATCTGCCCTCTACGAAAGCAACCTCTGGAAATCCCAACCAGCTGTTGAGAAAAATCGGGTCCTCAAAGTTGATGCCAACGCCTTCTACTTCAACGACCCACTCAGTCTAGAATACGAATTAAAAACGATCCAAGAAGGATTCCAAAAAATGATGCCTAACTAATTTCAAATAAAAAGACGAGAAAAGCCGATGAAGATAGTTCAACAGGTCCGGGGGACCTGTTGAATATTATCAATTTAGCGTGATTACACGTAATCAAAGAAGCTTAACAATGTCAGATTTTGAAATTCAATGAATATGAACTAGGAGTTCCTATGAAACCAACCCCAACAGGGATTCCGCAAAACAAGCCAAGATTTTTTTGGCTTGTTTTTTGCAGTCTCGCCCTCCTTATCCTCGGTCAAGTCCTGCTCAACCTCAGCTGGGGACAACCTTGGTACGATTTTGACGCCGTCCTGCAAGTTCTCTTGCATCCGCAGCAGCAGGAACAAATCAGTTTGATTATCTGGGATATCCGCCTCCCACGCGCCCTGGCTGCTCTAGTAGTGGGAGCCAGTTTAGCCGTTTCCGGCGCCCTCATGCAGGGTCTAACCCGCAATCCCATCGCTGATCCCGGTCTCCTTGGCATCAATGCTGGGGCAGGACTAGCCTTAGCTGGGGGGTATGCCTTTCTGGGCGCCCTCCACTATAGCCAGATTCTCCTCCTCTGCCTCTTGGGGGCGGGGGTGGCAACCGCTCTCGTCCTAGGTCTTTCCTACCGGCGGGGACGGGGACTGGAACCCACCAGTCTCATCTTAGCCGGAGCCATGGTGGCCAGTCTCTTTACGGCTCTGGGACAGGGCTTCATCCTAGCCTTCAACCTGTCCACAGCCATTATTGGCTGGCTAGCTGGTGGACTAGCCGCAACCAACTGGCAGATGCTGGCCGTCATTGCGCCGCCCATCCTGATTGGCCTCTTCCTAGCCCAAATGCTAGCATACCAACTAACGATTTTCAGCTTAAACGAAGAAGTGGCTCAAGGGCTGGGACAGGACACAGCCTGGTTCCGTTTAGTTCTCTTGCTAGTCGTCCTCCTGCTCTCTGCCGCTGCCGTAGCCTTGGTCGGAAGTCTAGCCCTTGTGGGACTGATTATCCCCCACCTACTCCGCCGTTGGATCGGACACTCCTATAGCCTGCTCCTTCCCCTAGCTGCCATGACCGGAGGCAGCTTCCTCCTCCTGTGTGACCTGCTGGCCATCCTACTTCCTGGCACCCCTCTCAATGCCTTGATCAGCCTCCTACTGCTACCGATTTTCTTGATTTTGATGCGAAAAGGACAATTGTATGAACCAACCTAAGCGGCTGTCCCCAGCCCTAAAAATGCTGATACTGGTCCTCCTGGTTCTGGTTAGCTCGCTCCTTTCCCTGGCCATGGGGGATGTAGAATGGAGGCTAGCAGACCTGGGAGACCTCCTCCAAGGCCAAGCCTCCAACCAAATCCGCTTCATTCTCCAAGAAATTCGTTTACCACGAATCTTGGTCAGCCTGTTAGCAGGGGCCTCTCTGGGCTTGAGCGGTGTCTTATTACAGACCTTCACCCGCAATCCTCTAGCGGATTCCTCGACCTTGGGAATGAACGCTGGAGTTGGCCTGGTTCTGACCCTAGCCTTGACGCAGATGGATCTAACCGATCCCTTCTTGATCCGCTACCTTCCCTTTTTGGCCATCCCAGGCGGACTTGCTACGGTTGCCCTCGCTTCTTTTCTTTCCCACAAAAAAGGAGAGGGGATTCAACCCGTCAAGCTGATCATCGCCGGGGTAACCCTCTCCACCATCCTCTCTTCGAGCCTGGTCGCCATCACCGGCCGCGTCAATACTCAGAAACTCAACTATGTCATCTCCTGGCTGGCTGGTCGGATGACGGGAAATAATTGGGATAGCCTGACCCTGGCCGCCCCCATCCTCCTGATCCTCTGGATCCTGACCTACACCCAGGCACGCCCCCTCAACCTCCTCCAACTCTCTGACCAAACCGCCATTGGGTTGGGACTAGCCCTCAGCCGCCAACGCTGCATCCTCCTCATCCTAGCCAGCGCCCTCGTCGCCTTCAGCCTAACCCTAGCCGGCAACATGACCCTCGTCGGCCTCCTAGCCAGCCACATCACCCGCATCCTCTTCCCAGCCGACCACCGCTGGCGCCTCCCCGCTGCTCTCCTAACCGGTGCCCTGCTCCTCCTAACCGCCGACACCCTCACCCGCACCTATCTAGTCGGCAGCAACATCCCCACCGGCATCACCCTCACCCTCATCGGCAGCCCCTACTTCCTCTACCTTCTACGAAAACAGATGAGAAATAGGTAAAAACACCAAAGTCAACAAGAACTCTGGTGTTTTGTGTAGGAAGAACGACTTTTAAAACTCACAAAATTCACTCTAAAAGAAGATTAGTCTCCCTCTTCAAATCTCTTCAGCAACTTCTCCTGGTAAGCATCCATCAATTCAAGGTTCCCAAATAACTCCTCCGCACTTGGAACCTGATCAAAAGTCCAAAATTGACCATCTTTAAAACGAATACCTGGTGTAGGAGAATCAAAACGATACTTTGCTCCATAGCGATCTAAAATTTTACGGATATCTTCTCGTGTTATTTCCATAGGATACCTCCCAGATTCATTCCAATTACGACCTCCCTATTAAAAGACAACTATTCCTCCATCTCAAGGGCTAAACGTGTACGACGCTCATGCTCTTCGATTAAGGCGGGGTCACTAAACATCTCACTTGGTAAAGGTAATTGATCAAAAGTTAAGAAACGACCATCCTTGTAATGCACACCAGGATTAGGAGAATCAAAACGACATTCCATACCATAGCGACTAAAAACTCTACGAATATCTTCTCGTGTTATTTCCATAGGATACCTCCCAGATTCATTCCAATTACGACCTCCCTATTAAAAGACAACTATTCCTCCATCTCAAGGGCTAAACGTGTACGACGCTCATGCTCTTCGATTAAGGCGGGGTCACTAAACATCTCACTTGGTAAAGGTAATTGATCAAAAGTTAAGAAACAACCATCCTTGTAATGCACACCAGGATGAGGAGAATCAAAACGACATTCCATACCATAGCGACCAAAAACTCTACGAATATCTTCTCGTGTTATTTCCATATGACACCTCCAAAATTATGATTCCAGTATCCCAATTCTCTAAAAAGGAATAAGAGACTGATCAAAAATACAAAGTTGATCTGATAGTTGTGAAAAACCACTAGAACCAATCCTTGTTTTGGTTGAAAGAAAAGTTCTTCTAACAGCCTTTGATACGTACCGTGTCAAGTAGACAGTTGAAATAAATAAAATGTTTGATACCAGACTGCCTTAAATTTAGGCGGTCTGGTTTTTCTTATTGGCAATATTTTTCCAAAAATCAATGTATTTTTTAGCTTGCTTAATTGGATACTGGGTTACTTGTTGGGGATTCGCCTTTGCCTCAGCTCTTACTTGTGCAGGTGTCTTTCCTTCAAATCTTTCCTGTGGATCATGATGATGGTAGTAATCAATTGTTTTTTCATACGCTTCCTTCATCTCTTCGAAAGTAGCTACATTGGGATACAGCACCTCTCGCATTTCCTTTATTTGTCCTTGCCAACCTTCTAATGGGCCATTATCGATACACCGACCCACCCGAGACATTGACTGCGTCATCCCCTGTTTTTCTAATATATGGGCAAAAGGTTTTCTTGTAAATTGAAATCCTCGATCACTATGGAATAAGGCCTGACTATCTGGTTCTTCTTTAAGGGCATTCTTAATAGCTGAATTCACTAGTGCCGTGTCATTTCTGTTACCTATTGCATAGCCAACAATATAACGATCATATAGATCTAAGATTGCACATAGGTATATTTTTTGGTTTGTTCCAGAAACTTTCTCTTCTGTAATATCGATACACCATTTTTCGTTTGGTCGTTTTGAATTAAAATCACGATTGAGAATATTTTCAGCTGTCTGATCAGGGGTTGAAGTGGTATAACGTTTCCGCTTCTTATATTTTGGCTTTGTTGGAATAAATATTGTTCACACACATCAAACGAGCTACAGTTCGTCGGTAGATTGGTTTTTCTCCAGCTTCTAGCTCATTGTTCAACATAAGTGTCATTTTAACTGAACCAAATAAACTATTATTACTTTTAGAGATTTCTAGAATCCTGTCAAGAATGGTTTGGTCTCTCAGTTCACGTTGACTGGGCTTGCGCTTTAGCCATTTATAGTAAGCAGCACGACTAATATGAGCCAACCGACACATCCAATCAATAGGCCAACCTTTTTCTTCATGATAATTTTTAATTAATTGGTATAGCTTGATTTTTAGCTGCCGATTTTGAGCGATTACTCGTTGTTTAGGTTGTCCTGTAACCAACTCCTTTCTAATTCCCTCACTTTTTTTAAGAATTCACTTTCTTTCTCGCTTATTTCAAGCCTTCTTTCAAGTTCTTTAATTCTTCGATTTGCTTTTTCTAACTCAGACAATTCATCTTCACTACGTTTGCGTCCACGATTGTCAGTCAGCCCTTCCAAACCATCAAGTTTATACTTTCTGCACCAGCTATAGACTTGGGCATAGCTACAGCCAAATTTCCGAGCTGTCTCCTTATAATTTGAATCATGATTTAAACAATATTGAACAATTTCTAAACGTTCTTCTTTCGTTGTTTTTCTGCTAGCCATCTCATAGACCTCCGGGATAGGATTGTAGTCCTTTAGTTCTTGATGACTATTATACTTGATAATCCATTGGCGTAGTTGATAAGGAGATCTTAGTCCAAATTTTGAAGCTATTTCTAAAAGAGAACCTTCTCCTAATTTATAGGCTTCAACACAGCTAAGTTTAAACTCTGTAGTATAGCTTTGATTATGCTTCGTGGACTGTAGCCCTTCAGGACCCTGAGATTGATACATTTTAATCCATTTTCGAATAGTACTGCAATCAACACCATATTGAAGAGCTAGCTCGGAACTTGAAGCTTTACCTTCAATGTATTGGGTTACCGCTTTTAGTTTATCTTCAAAACTAATTTTACTTTTACGCGACATAATAAAAATCCTACTTTCGTAAACAGTACTTTATTTATTTGTACTGTCTACTCAAGTAGGACTATATCAAGCCTTGTAACGAGGATTTTTTTCAAAAAATAAATCTAACAAGGCACATCGATATCGATACTCATCAAATTGTCTTACATCCAAAGACTCAAAGTCAATCACTTGATTCAAAGATCGGGCAAATAAATCCAGAGTATTCAAATCAGCCAAGGCATTCAAGTTCAATAATTCATCCCGCGATAAGGTTAATGGAAAGTATAATACCACCGGACTATCGTAGGCATTCCGACACTGATTTCTAGCCCACCACTCTGCCTGCTTCTCATCATCCACAAAGAAGTAAACGCCATTCCCCAACCAATGATTCGAACGATTTCTGACCCTAAATTGTTGATCCATCATGATAGATAGAGCCTTTTTCTCACTCGTTCCATGAAAACAACCAAATATTATAGTTATTTAGTTTTTAAATAGTATGTTATTGCATCAGTTATAGAGTCCATCTTGCGAAGTAATTCTGTAACTGATTTTTTTAGAATAGCCCAACTTTGCTCAATTGGATTTAATTCTGGAGAATACGGTGG
>NZ_JADXDQ010000048.1:0-13524 GCF_015831295.1 Streptococcus sp. NLN64 | reverse complement strand
ATTTCCAGACTAGATTTCTCACTCCCCGTTCTCTATGCAGTAAGGGATACCAGTCCTCCTTTGTTAGGAAATTAGGATACCGAATCAAATAGAATACATTTTTAAAAATCGAGAGTCGCACCAAGGGTGGAGTCTACCCTTTTTTAGGGTGCTAAGGTAGCAGACCCATCTTTATTTATAGAAAAACTTGATCGTTCATAAAAATCATCAGAATTGCAATTGTTTATTGCTTGTTTCTGATGATTTTTTTTGATAGTTACGCAAAGATATTCAGGCTATGAATAATTCGGGATTAATGTTAAATAATTGCAGAATCTTGGCGATGGTTTGAACATATCGATTTTCAGCTTCTAGGTAGTCTTCTAAAGTTAATACTTTCCCGTAGAAGGTATCCCCAATATCAGATATGGCGGTCCAATCTTCAATGTAGTTGAGATTGCTTTTGTCGTATTTGTGAATGGAAAGTGCTGGCATATATGGTCCTTTCGTAGTTATGTGAAGTCGACCGCCTCATGATAAGGTGGTTGGCGTTCCTGCCAATAGAGTCCGTGTTTTTCGACTAACTCTTGCACTTCCTTTTTGTGACCGTAGAAGGAGAGGAAGAGGCGGTAGGAGGAATCGAATTGGATGGAGATGTGGCTTGTACTTATCCAAGTGTTATATCTACCTTTGAAAATTAATTGGAATAGAGTTGAAAAATCTTCTTTTTGAACAATAAATGATTCAACGGTCCAATCTTCTACATTTTTATCATACTCATGTAATTTTTGGAATAATATTTCTTCTTGAGAAGTGAAGTACTGGGCAGGCACTCCGAGTTCTTGAATGGTGGTGAATCCTAGACCTCCATTGACGGCTAGTTGATTTACCTGGAAGTACTCCAAAAAGTCTAAAACTAGCTGGAGGTATTTTTGTTCCACAGTTTGGTACTCTCCCCAATCCAGCCCATTTTCGATTTCTTCAAAATGACTCCATTCGGTATAGGTACGATTCAAGGGATTATCTTTAGAAATACGAAGGTCATGATGATAATCACCTGGTGGATTTATCTGACCATCGCCCCAACTAAAAGACAAAGCATTTACATCATCTGTATCTAAATGGTAGGGGGCAATGGAAAACTCCTGCCAGTAGAGGCCTTCTCTATTAATTATTTTTTGAAATTCTTTAAAGTGTGCTTTACTGGAACTTTCAATATACATGTAGTAATCATAACCAAAGTGAATATTTATGTCATCTCCAACAATTCTGCACCCCAAAGTATCTCGTAAATTGAATCGAATTACCTCAGATATCTCAGTCCGATTTAATAGAGTTCCATCATCTATACGTTGATAGAGAAGATACTGATCTGGTGTCAGAGCAGCTTCTTTCCTTGTTCTTTCACGACTGTCAGATTTACGACAATAGAAAACAGATAAGGTGTTTACTTGAAGTAAATCTAGTATGTTTTGAATAGTCTGGACATACTGGGTTTCTACCTGGAGGTAGTCTTCAAACGATAGTAGTTTTCCATGAAACGTTGACCAATTTCATAAAAACTGGTCCAATCTTCAAGATAGTTTGGATTGCTTTTATCGTATTTGTGAATGGAAAGTGCGGGCATATTGTTACTTCCTGTATTTAATGAATTTGGATTAGATGGTAATGGGATTTGTATTCATTCAGATAACAAATCTAGTTTATTTAGGTGAAGTAAACGGCTTCGTGATAAGGTGGTTGGCGTTCTTGCCAATAGAGTCCGTGCTTCTCGACTAACTCCTGCACTTCCTTTTTGTGGCCGTAGAAGGAGAGGTAGAGGCGGAAGGAGGCATCGAATTGGATAGTAATCGAATCATCTGTAATCCAATTAGTAAATATACGTTTGAACATTAGTTTGAATAGGGTAGAAAAGTCTTCTTTTCGGACGATGAATGGTTTTATAGTCCAATCCTCTATAGTTACTTCATATTTATACATTTGTTGGAATAGTGCTTTTTCTTGAGGGGAGAAGTACTGTTCAGAGATACCGAATCCCTGAATGTTGTTAAGGTGTAGACCGTTGATGGCAAACTCACTTACTTGGAACTTATCCAGGAAGTCCAAAACCAGATGGAGGTATTTTTGTTCCACTGTTTGGTACTCTGCCCGATCCAGCCCATTTTCGATTTCGTCAAAATGACTCCATTCAGTATAGGTACGATTCAAAGGGTCATCTTTGGAGATACGAAGGTCATGATGGTAATCACCTGGTGGATTGGTTTGACCGTCGCCCCAAGTGTAGGTTAGGGCATCTCTAAATTCTTCTTCTATTTTAAAGGGAGAAGTTGAGATTTCCTGCCAGTACAATCCATGGTCTTCAATAATTTGTTTACACAATTCCAGTTTTTCAGAATTTGCAATCGTGATTGCTTCGTAATAGTCATAACCGAAATTGACTTCAATTTCAGGACTATATAAACCACACCAAATTGACTCACGTAAATTAAGTCTAATGGTTTCAGAAAGTTCACGGTAATTGAGCTGTACTCCATTGTCTATTTTTTGGTAAAGGAAGGCCTGTTTTTCATTCAATAGTCCATTCTGTTTGACGTATTGAAGGCTATGATACTTTTCAATAGTTCGTACCTCCAGTTTTTGAATATGAAATAAGCCCATAATGTTTAGGATTACTTGGACATATCGATCCTCTGTTTCTAAATAGGTATTGAGGGTGAGAGGCTCCTCATAAAATGTTTTTCCTATATCTGAAATAGAAGTCCAGTCCTTGACGTAGTTTGGATTAGTTTTATCATATTTGTGAATTAGTAGTGTGGGCATGGTGTTACTTCCTGTATTGAATGAATTTGGATTAGAAAGTAATGGGATTTGTATTCATTCAGATAACAAATTTAGTTTATTTAGGTGAAGTCAACCGCCTCATGATAAGGTGGTTGGCGTTCCTGCCAATAGAGTCCGTGCTTCTCGACTAACTCCTGCACTTCCTTTTTGTGGCCGTAGAAGGAGAGGTAGAGGCGGAAGGAGGCATCGAATTGGATACTAATAGAACCGTCTGTAATCCAAGAAGTAAATACACGTTTGAACATTAGTTTGAATAGAGTAGAAAAGTCTTCTTTTCGGACGATGAATGGTTCTATAGTCCAATCCTCTACAGTTTCTTCATATTTATACATTTGTTGGAATAGCACTTTTTCTTGAGGGGAGAAGTACTGTTCAGAGACACCGAGTTCCTGAATATTGTTAAGGGATAGGCTGTTGATGGCAAACTCACTTACCTGGAACTTATCCAGGAAGTCCAAAACTAGCTGGAGGTATTTTTGTTCCACAGTTTGGTACTCTGCCCAATCCAGTCCATTTTCGATTTCGTCAAAATGACTCCATTCGGTATAGGTACGATTCAAGGGATCATCCTTGGAAATTCGAAGGTCATGATGATAGTCACCTGGTGGATTGATGAGTCCATTATTCCAAGTAAATCCAAAAGCAACTTTATTATCTTTATCCTCAGGATAGTAGTGATTTTTTGAAGGTCGCCAAAATAATCCATGTTTTTTAATAATATTTATGATGTGATGTAAGTCAGATTTATCTGCTATTTTTATGGACATATAGTAGTCATAGTCAAAGTAAATAGTGATAATGGAATTAGATAAACTACAGTCAATACTTTCACGTAAATTGAGACGGATAATATCAGCAATTTCATTTCGGTTTACTATGAGTCCTTTATCTAATTTTTGATAAAGTTGACTCTGAACAGAGGTTAGTCGTCCATGTTTTTGGTGGTAACGTAGACTGAAAAATTTTGAGCACCAATCAACTGTCAGATTTTGGATATGAAGGAATTGTAAAAGTTCTTGGATTGTGTTAACATAACGGTCTTCTTCTTGAAGGTAGCTTTGGTAGGTTAGAAGTTGCCCATGAAATTTTTGACCGATATCTGATATGGAGGTCCAGTCATCAATATAGGTTGAATCTTCTAGGTTATATTTATAGATGTCAATTTCTAACATATACTCTCCTTGTGCAGTAATTTGTTATTGTCTATTTATCTCTACTTCAAGAAAATCAAAAATAGTTTAGGAAATGATGCCCATGATAGAACTAGGATTTATCGAGGGGAGATAGCAATTGATAGCTTTGATTTTTAAAGAGTATTTACTTTGTAGGACAAAGCAGGGAATGGTAAGACGATTGAATGAAGCAACAAAAATAGTGTGAAATTAAATTCTATCAGTCATCTATACGTTTTAGATCTTTATCATAAGTTCCTTTTCGAGCATCCTTACTTAACAATTTTTCTTTGGTATCGGCACCTTTCCAATATCCTCCTTTATGACTAGCATGATCTGGAGATATAAATTTAGGACCTTTACCTTTTACACGTTCATAAATTGGCTTATCATGTTTACTCCTTTCTTTTATCTTCCTATATCCTAATTCTTTAGCAAGTTTTGTAGTTTCTGGAGAGGGAACATAGCCTATAATTACTCTCTGCCCTGGATGGATGGCGAAATTGGAAATGTTATTCCATTCTACCAGTTCATCCATTGTGATGCCATATTTTTGAGCGATAAGCCAAACGGATTCACCGGCTTGGACGGTATGAGTTGTGAGTCCGGAATAGGGTGCTTGTGTTGGTTGTTTGAGAATGAGGACTTCGCCAGGATGGATGGTAAAGTTTGAAATATTGTTCCACATAACCAAATCATCCATGGAGACACCATGACTTTGAGCAATTCTCCAAACAGAGTCTCCAGCTTTTACAGTGTAGGATTTATTTGCAGTGGCTGCAGAAGGACTTGCTGGATTTTGGGTAATGAGTTGTTGGCCAGGATGGATGGTTTGATTGGTGATGTTATTCCATTCTAGCAACTGTTTCATTGTGATACTGTGATCATGGGCGATTCTCCAGATGGAGTCTCCAGCTTTGACAGTATAGAGCGCACCAAGTTGAGGTAATGGTTGTTTCGTAATCACAGGTGGCAAGGGATTGAGGGGAGGTTGGGTTGTGATGAGGGTATCACCAGGATGGATGGTAAAGTTTGTGACTTTATTCCATTTTACTAGGTCATCAATTGTAATTCCGTGCTCTTTGGCAATTTTCCAGATAGAATCTCCAGCTTTGACAATATATTGGGCTTTTTTTGCAGCCGATTTTGCCTTAATGTAAACTTTTTGTCCTGGGTGAATGGTGTCATGTTTGATGTTATTCCAAGCTCTGAAGTCAGCCATGGAGATATTGTATTTTTGTGAGATGGACCAAACAGATTCATTTGGCAATACTTGATGCTGGAGACCGTTATTGATAAGAGTGTCTGGCTTTACCAACACCTTTTGCCCTGGGTGGATGAGTCCGTTTGTAAGTCCATTCCAAATGATGAGGTCATTCATTTTAATGTTGTATTTTTGAGAGATAGACCAGACAGATTCATTTGGAAGAACAGTATGTTTTTTTCCTGATAAATTGTAGACTGGGAGTTTGAGACTGCCTGTATAATAAAAGACAGAGGCAGCAACTTGGCCATAGGCGCGTGCTGGTGCAGTATATCCTCCTGTGTACTGAGGAGTGTAGGAGTAGTTTGGTGTAT
Organism: Streptococcus sp. NLN64; assembly: GCF_015831295.1. Lineage (NCBI taxonomy): Bacteria > Bacillati > Bacillota > Bacilli > Lactobacillales > Streptococcaceae > Streptococcus > Streptococcus sp. NLN64. Next base: position 7,954 of record NZ_JADXDQ010000048.1, on the reverse strand, counting down.
AGCCATAAGACTGACTTGGCTGATAAGTATAGTTTTGAACGGCATAGTAACCAGGACCAGTATACGTATAACTTTGAGCTTGGCTGATTGATTGAATTCTAGCTTGATTGTTTACATAGCTTTTTGCCATGGTAGCATACAGTGCTTGTTGCCGTTGATAGGCTTGAGCACGTGCGTATTGATAGCTGTTATTGATTGCCTGAGAACCAAAGTAGGCGATAACTGCAGTTCCGAGAGCTTTTACTCCAGCAATAATATAAGGTGCAGCTTTTATAATAAGTGGAATTCCCGCTGTAATGGGCATTCGAAAAGTTTGATTTGTTTCAGAAATTGAATTAGTCTGTGCTTGTGAAGCGGCTAGGTCAAGTATAGTTTGTGTAAATTTTTCGGGATTGTCAGCACTTCTTTGAAGTTGACGGAATTCTTCTTCAGTGCTGTTTAGAATTAAGGTGTCAACAAGATTCCCAAAATCTTGTTGGGCTTGCGAAGTCTGGTAGAAAGATTTTAGTTTCGTTTCAAATTCAACTAAATCAGAGGTTTCTTCCAGTTCTTTTTTCTGTTCTGGAGTCAAGGTCTTCTTGAATTCTTCTAATTCTTTCAAGCTATATTCTTCATTAATTTGGCGAATAAGAATACTCTCTAAAACTTTTTGTTTACTTTTTATATCTGGGCTAGCTTCCAATAATTGATGTTCTTCTGGGGTTAGATTGGCAAGGTACTGCTTAGCCTTGTCCTCGAATTCAGCCGCAGCTTTTTGTGGATTGCTTGGCTGGTTATTACGGAAGGGACTGTTGGGACTTGGAACGTCTGATTCTGGGAGTTTTGTTGCTATATTGATTTCGGTGACAAGATTGTTCTCAGCTGGTTGAGACTCCTGTTGAGAAGGCATGTTTACTTCAGGAATTTGTTGGGAAATATCTAACTCGGAAGGAGTCGGGGTATCTTGGGTTAAGGTCGGTGGGACATTGTAGTGATTAGCTTCAGGAACTTGGAATCTAGAATTGTCATCTGTTGTGGGTTCGAGCTGAGTGGTTGGAATCTCTATGTCAGCTAGTGTCGTTTTTTCATCTGCAGATACAGTACTTGTGATGAATTCTGTATTAGCAAGGAATAACAAGGTGCTCGATAGTAACAGAGTACGATAAATATGTTTGGGTTTCATAATAACCTTCTAAATCAATTCCAGGTGTAAGGATTTCCCTACAAGCAAAATGTAACCGTTATCACTAGTGAATACCTTCATTCTAACAAAACCTCAAATGATACACAAACAATATAAATAAACGTTTTTTAATGAAGTGTTTTCTGTAACATTTCTGATTGTTATCTAAAATTTTTCGAGTTCATTCACTATTTTTTCAATTACCCTAATCCCTTGCTTCCTCTAGGTCTGTGCTATAATTGTTTTATGGAAAATAAGAAAAAATTACTACTCATTGATGGGTCTTCTGTGGCCTTTCGGGCTTTTTTTGCCCTTTATCAGCAGTTGGATCGGTTTAAGTCGCCGTCTGGTTTGCATACCAATGCGATTTACGGTTTTCAGTTGATGTTGTCGCATCTCTTGGAGCGGGTGCAGCCGACTCATGTTTTGGTGGCTTTTGATGCGGGTAAGACGACTTTCCGGACAGAGATGTTTGCGGATTATAAGGGGGGGCGGGCCAAGACGCCGGATGAGTTTCGGGAGCAGTTTCCTTTTATTCGGCAGTTGCTGGAGGTTCAAGGGATTCGCCATTATGAGTTGGAGAATTATGAGGCGGATGACATTATCGGGACTTTGGATAAATTAGCTGAGGGTGCCGATTTTGAAGTGACGATTGTATCGGGTGATAAGGACTTGATTCAATTGACGGATTCCAATACGGTTGTTGAGATTTCGAAAAAAGGGGTAGCGGAATTTGAAGCCTACACCCCTGACTATTTGATGGAAAAAATGGGGATTACCCCTGCTCAGTTTATCGATTTAAAGGCCTTGATGGGGGATAAGTCAGATAATATTCCAGGGGTGACCAAGATTGGGGAAAAGACAGGTCTCAAGCTCTTGGCAGAATACGGGTCTCTAGAGGGGATCTATGAAAACTTGGACGGTATGAAGAAGTCCAAAATGAAGGAGAATCTGATCAATGACCGGGAACAAGCCTTCTTATCTAAGACCCTAGCAACCATCAACACCCAGTCGCCGATTGTGATTGGTTTGGAGGACCTTGTCTACCAAGGTCCGGATGTGCCAGCCTTGGGACAATTTTATGAGGATATGGGCTTCCTCCAATTGAAGCAGCAATTAGACCAATCTGCTGGGGGTTCAACTCCGGTGGAGCATGCTCCTTATCAGGTGGTGGCGGAGCCAACGGCGGAGATGTTTGGAGCAGAAACCTTCCTTCACTTGGAGTTGTTAGGTGAGAATTATCATGTCGAGCCTTTGCGGGGTGTGGTTTGGGGAACCAAGGACCAAATTTACGTGGGGCAGTCTCCAGCTGTTTTGGAAAGTCCGGTGTTCCAAGAATTCTTGCGGCAGACTCCTCTGTATGTTTATGACTTTAAGAAGGTCCAGGTTTTAGTAGACCGGTATGGTCTGAACTTGCCTTTGCCAGCTTTTGATAGTCGTTTGGCTAAGTATCTCTTGTCCACGGTTGAAGACAATCAGATTTCGACCATTGCGCGTTTATATGGCAGTCGTCCTTTGGTAGAGGATGAGGTCATTTACGGTAAGGGTGTGAAACGGGCTATTCCGGAGGAAGAGGTCTTCTTCCAGCACCTGGCTGATAAACTAGCCGTTTTGGTGGATACACAGGAGTCCCTTCAAAGCCAATTGGTGGAGCAGGAGCAATGGACGCTCTTGGTAGACATGGAGCAGCCACTAGCCAAGGTTTTGGCCAAAATGGAATTGGCAGGAATCAAGGTTCAACGTGAAACATTGGAAGAGATGCAGGTTGAGAATCAGGCGATCATCGAGGGCTTGACCCAGGAAATCTACGACTTGGCGGGCGAGGAATTCAACATCAATTCGCCGAAGCAGTTGGGCGTGATTCTCTTTGAGAAGATGGGCTTGCCTTTGGAGTACACCAAGAAAACCAAGACGGGCTATTCGACTGCGGTGGATGTTTTGGAACGCTTGGCACCGATTGCACCGATTGTGGCTAAGATTTTGGACTACCGTCAGATTACCAAGCTGCAATCCACTTATGTCGTGGGCTTGCAGGATGCCATCGCAGAGGATGAAAAAATTCATACTCGCTATGTGCAGGATTTGACCCAAACGGGGCGTCTATCCAGTACGGATCCCAACTTGCAAAATATCCCGATTCGCCTGGGGCAGGGACGTTTAATTCGTAAGGCTTTTGTGCCTTCCTTTGACGACGCTGTCTTGGTTAGTTCGGATTACTCGCAAATTGAATTACGGGTCTTGGCACATATTTCTCAAGATGAGCATTTGATTCAGGCCTTCAAGGATGGTTTGGACATCCATACTTCTACAGCTATGCGGGTCTTTGGCCGCGCTACAGCGGAAGAAGTATCGGACTTGGATCGTCGCAATGCCAAGGCTGTCAATTTCGGTGTGGTTTATGGAATTTCAGACTTCGGACTGGCCAACAACTTAGGCATTACACGCGCCGAAGCCAAGGATTACATCGAAACTTATTTCGAGCGCTACCCTGGCATCAAGAATTATATGGACAGTATTGTCCGTGAAGCGCGTGACCAAGGCTATGTGGAAACCATTTTCCATCGCCGTCGTGCACTGCCGGACATCCATGCTCGGAATTTCCAAGTACGCTCCTTTGCGGAAAGGACAGCCATCAATTCCCCAATCCAAGGGTCTGCCGCTGACATCCTCAAAATCGCCATGATCAACCTGGACCGGGCCTTGGAAGAAGGCAACTACACCAGCCGCATGCTCCTCCAAGTCCACGATGAAATCGTCCTCGAAGTTCCCAAATCAGAACAAGAAGCCATCACCACCCTCCTCAAAGAAGTCATGGAAAACGCCATCCAACTCACCGTCCCCCTCATCGCCGACGGCAACGCAGGAGACACATGGTATGAAGCGAAGTAACCCAAACATCTGGGAGATGTTTGGGTCCCGATCCTAGAAAAAGGAAAGTGAAGCCAGTCATGGGAGTGAGCATCGAATAGATGACGGTATAGGCTGGCTTCGGGTATTAGGGTTTTGGGATAGAAGAGAGAGCAATTTAGAAACAAGCGAGGTCAGTAATGGCAAGAAAAACAATCGATCAGATGACCTGGACCAGTATTTACCAGGCCTATCTGAACAAAGTTCAACGAAAAGAGCGTAGTCAGGATGAATTGGATCAGATTCTAAGCTGGCTCACAGGTTACAGCCCTGAACAACTTCAGTTCGATTCAGAAACTCGAACCCTAGCGAACTTCTATCAGGAAAGTCCTGCTTGGAATCCAGCTGCGGACACTGTCACAGGAACAATTTGTGGTGTTAAAATTCAAGAATTGACAGATCCTTTGATGAAGCAAATTCGTATAACGGATAAGCTCGTTGATGAACTAGCCAAGGGTCGTCCCCTAGAAAAAATTCGGAGGTCCTAATATGCTTGTAACAGATTCCTCTACGATTAAAAAACTTCTTGTAGAAAGCAAGACTATTGCGATTGTAGGACTTTCCCCTAGAGAAGATGCTGTCAGTTACCGAGTGGCATCTTATCTTCAAGAAAAGGGCTATCGTATTGTCCCCGTCAACCCACGTGCTGTCGACCAATTAATTCTAGGTCAGCAGGTCTACCCATCCTTGGAAAGCCTCCCTTTCCCAGTCGACATCGTAGACGTTTTCCGTCGCAGTGAGTTTTTACCGGACGTTGCGGCAGACTATCTTAAGATGTCCACGAAACCCAAAGCCTTTTGGGCTCAACTCGGTCTTTTTAGCCAGGAAGCTTTGGATATGTTGGAAGATGCGGGAGTTGCAGATATAATGATGGACCGCTGTATCAAGGTTGACCACCATATGTTGGTGGAGGATGATACTAACTTGGCTTGTGAAATTTAGTAGTTATCAAAGATAAAAGAACTCCACAGATAAAGGATTTTGATACGGTACGTATCATTTGTCCTTAATCTGTGGAGTTCTTTTTTGTCTACTAGTTCGTTAAGTGAGGACGCAGTTGGAGAATTTCTTTAAGTAGAAATAGCTTTTTACGAATTATCTTCCTTCTACAATGGCTGCAAAAGTATCTCTCAATTCAGTGTTGTTTGTTGGATTCATGTAGTATAATCGTTCAGGATTACCTTGGTTTTGACGAGATACTAGCACAACTGGTTGTCCTTCGTGAATCGTAAAATGATAGAAGATAGGGAAGTTTTTGTGAACAACACCGTAGCTAGCTACAATATTGTAGTCAGCGGTTCCAAGTCCATCATTAGAGAAGGCCACTGTAACCTTCCTTTCGTTTGTGAGTTCAGCTACATCCGCTACCCGTTCGCCGACTACGATTCGATCTTGCTCCGTAAAGCTCATGACACCAAAAAAGTCGTCGTCATCTCCTGGAGCATAGGATTTGTAACCTGGTTGTCCCATTTTATTTCCGAACTCAACCATATAGTTGGCTAGTTGTTCAGCTTTCTCCTGGTTCCAAAGAGCTTGGCTCGCATTAGGATTGGTTTTCGGGTTGTCCGTCTTGCTAGAACTGCTGGACGTGCTTTGTTCAGTCGGATTTTTTGGACTGCTTGCATGGTTACTACTGGAGGTTACTGGATTGCCGTTAACTGATTTCCATTCCAAGGATGATAAGTCAACTCTCTCAGGAGGAGCAGAATTGCGATCAGCTTTTAAATTGTAAGTCTTTTTCTCAATCACTTCAGCAGCTGTATTATCTTTCTTTAGTCGATAAACTTTGTAATCAGCATTGCTGCTGCCAGCCATGACTTCAAAATGAGTAATGGTCTGATTTTTATTGATGGCGAAAAAGCTGCGGTAACCATCTGTAGAGGCTTCGTAGTTTTGAGCCAAATAGGTTGGAGAGCCTTCCTTGAGGTAGTAAAGAAGCTGGCGCTTTCCATCTGTTTCAGCTATGAGTTCATCGGTTCCATTGTCATCGATATCATAGAGGGCATAGCGCACAATTCGATCGCCATTCGGTTTTAAATCTCGATTGAATAGTTCTTGATAGGCCATAGTTTCATCGGTAGATACAGTGAATCCGCTTAGAGATAATAAGCTCAGTCCTAAAATTGCATACTTTTTCATAGTACCTCCTTTTTTCTTTTATTCTATCATATCTTTTTGTGGTAAAACTTTTGTTCCAGCCTTTTTATTAGGAAATGGGAATATGTAGAAAGGTTAGTGAATACAAGTTGAAAAAATTAACGGTTTGAAAAAATAGTGAGTTTTTCGTCCCAAATACGGGAAGTTTGAGTGGATAGGGATGATAGGAGGTAGAATGAGGTTATCAAAAGGAGGTGAGTCACATGAAACAGCTGATAAAGTCCTATAGAATTTGGTATGGACTTGCGCTTACTTTTGCTCTTAGTGCATCGATTTTGATGACCTTATTTTCCATCGAACTAGGAACAATTTTAGACAGCCTAACTATTTCGACTCACGAGCTACAGAGGCAAGTGTTTCTCTGTGTTCTGACAATTATAGCTTGGTACCTATGTTCTTGGACATCCTCATATGTTAAAAATTTCTATATCAAAAAAATTATTTTAGATTTAAAAGATCGTTTAGTTCAATCCTATCTTAATCAAAATTTTCCTGAAAGAAAATCAGAATCCGAATTTCTTAACTCGTTGACAAAGAACATAGACTTACTTCTGGAAAATCATTTAGTGGCCAAATTTAATATGGTAGTGAATCTTGCCTCCATGCTGATTAGTATCTGTGCTCTCATGTTACTTGAGTGGAGATTAGCCTTACTTTTCCTGCTCCTTTCCTTGCTTACAATCAATTTATCCCAAATTCCTGGAAAGCTAATTAAAGCTGCAACGGAGACCTATACCTCTAAAAATCAATCTTATTTAGACATAATGACAAATTTTTTAAAGAGTTTCGAGCAGATAAAGTTACTAGGTATCCAAAAAAGGATGCAAGAACAGGTTGGAAATTCAACACAGGATTTTGAGAATGCTAGACAAGCCTATCAATACGGGAGAGATCTTGCTTCTAATACCGGTACTTTTTTAAGTTTCTTCTCACAAGTAGCATGTATGGTGGTCGGTATTATCTTTGTAAGAAATGATTTATTGACAATTGGTCTATTAGTTGCAAGCATTCAACTCCTCAACGGAGTATTTGGTCCTTTCCAAAATTTCCTCTATTCAAAAAATCTGATTCAGAGTGCAGATTCAATCTTGGTTAATTTTGACGAACTTATAAGACCAGAAAATCAAAAAAATGTTATAGCAGAATCAAAACAGTTGGCGGAGGCAGTTTCATCCATAAGTATACAGGAACTTAGATTCGAGATTGACAATCGAATCCTCTTTTCGGACTTTTCTTTCGAATTTCAGAAAGGAAAAACATATGCTGTAGTCGGAGAATCTGGGGTGGGTAAAACTACACTTATGAAATTGATTTTAAACTACTATTCTTCTACAAAATATCAGGGGAAAATAGAGATAAATGGAGTAGCAAATGATCAAATAAATTCTCAAAGCCTTTATAAAGAAATTGCTTTTGTACAAAAAAATGACTTCCTTGTGAAAGGAAGTGTATTGGATAATATTGAACTGGGAAATTCAGCTCCATTATCAAACAAATTAAAGGAAGTAATGGGATTTGATAGCCAGTTTTTACAGAAGTCTGTTGGAGGAGATTATAGTCCAGTTTCGGAAGGAGAGAAACAACGAATTGATTTGTCTAGATTTTCTACCATTTGTCAACCATTTTTCTAAAAATAGGACAATTTATTTGGCAGATTGATGCCTGCTGAGCCTAGTTGTGAAGCAAAGAGAAGGGGATTTTGTGTCAAGGCCTTGAGCGTATGCGTGC
>NZ_JADXDQ010000047.1:0-13631 GCF_015831295.1 Streptococcus sp. NLN64 | reverse complement strand
ACACTATTCCACAGGCAACCATACCAGTGTATGGTCCCAAGAGTTCAGCTATGGGACGCTTATCGAGTTTATTTTAGATCGTTCGGAAGGAATAAAGAAGCAGGTCTTCATACCGTAGTGGAATCATTAGCAGTTGAGAAACAACTGCTAAATGACGGAGATTTCGAGACCTTGGCTCGAAATCTAGTGATGAGACTCCGTAGGAGGCTGCTCACGTCCGCACTACCTAATATGAAGACCTGCATATTAGAAACACTAAGAACGATAAGGTGGAGATTGACTTACTGAATCATTCTATTTGAATGACATTGATATTTATGTGTTTTTGCAATTTTGCAAACTGAGATTCACGCACGTCCTAGATTTGAGACTGATTTTTCAAATTTCCGAGAATAACTTGACACATACATAGCCGCCAAATTTTTTACTTTCTGGCTATCATATGGTAGACTGGAAAAGTTAAATAGTCCCGAAAAGGTAGTCTTTGACTAGTTCTTTGTAACTTTTTAACGAATTTTAATTAAAAGGGGGACATTATATGTCTGAACGTAAATTGTTTACTTCAGAATCTGTATCAGAGGGCCATCCGGATAAGATTGCCGATCAAATCTCTGATGCCATTCTGGACGCGATTCTTGAACAGGATCCGGATGCCCATGTAGCAGCGGAAACAGCGGTCTACACTGGTTCTGTCCATGTCTTTGGCGAAATTTCGACCAAGGCCTATGTGGATATTAACCGGATAGTTCGGGATACCATTGCTGAAATTGGGTATACCAATACGGAATATGGTTTTTCTGCTGAAACGGTGGGGGTTCACCCATCCTTGGTAGAGCAATCACCTGATATTGCCCAAGGTGTTGACGCTTCCTTAGAGACTCGTCAAGGGCAAGGACAGGATCCCTTGGATCAGATCGGTGCTGGGGACCAAGGACTGATGTTTGGTTTTGCGGTGAATGAGACACCAGAGTTAATGCCATTGGCTATTTCACTTTCCCATAAGTTAGTGAAGCGTTTGGCCGATTTACGGAAGTCTGGTCAAGTTTCTTATCTGAGACCCGATGCTAAAAGTCAGGTAACAGTAGAATACGATAAGGCTGGAAAACCGGTTCGAGTGGACTCTGTCGTGATTTCAACTCAGCATGATCCAGAAGTTGCTTATGAAGATTTGGCTCAGATGGTCAAGGAGGAAGTCATTGCTCCGGTGATTCCAGCGGAACTCTTGGATGAGGAGACCCGTTACTTCATCAATCCAACCGGACGTTTCGTGATCGGAGGCCCACAAGGGGATTCCGGTTTGACCGGACGCAAAATTATTGTCGATACCTATGGAGGGGCAGCTCGTCATGGTGGAGGAGCTTTCTCTGGTAAAGATGCAACCAAGGTGGACCGTTCTGCCTCCTATGCTGCTCGCTACATTGCCAAAAACATTGTAGCCGCTGGATTGGCGGATAAAGCTGAAGTGCAATTGGCCTATGCCATCGGGGTAGCCCAGCCAGTGTCTATTCGAATTGACACTTTTGGAACGGGCAAAAAAGACGAGGCTGCTCTTGAAGCAGCAGTTCGAGCACACTTTGACTTGCGTCCAGCAGGAATTATCAAGATGTTGGATTTGAAGAAACCAATTTATAAGCAAACAGCCGCTTATGGTCACATGGGAAGAGAAGATCTCGATTTACCATGGGAACGTCTGGATAAGGTCCAAGCCCTTCAAGGTTTTTTCAATTAACAAAAAGAAACTACTGGTTTAATCGTTGCCAGTAGTTTTTTCTTGAGTTGAAAACGGAGGTCGATTTCCAAGCCTAGCAAGCTAGGTGGAAATGTGGTATAATCAAGCCAAACCGTCTGGTTTTTTTAGTAGTTTCAAGAAAGAGTCTAAAACATGAAAAAAATTGTGATTAATGGCGGGCGACCTCTTAAGGGAGAGGTGGCTGTTTCAGGTGCCAAAAATAGTGTGGTGGCCTTGATTCCAGCAATTATTTTGTCGGATGATGTGGTGACTTTAGACGGCGTGCCAGATATTTCTGACGTCGCGAGTTTGATTGATATTATGGAAGTGATGGGGGCTAAGGTCAAACGTGAAGGAGATACCTTGGAGATAGATCCTTCTGGTGTGCAATCCATGCCCATGCCTTATGGAAAAATCAATTCGCTTCGGGCGTCCTACTATTTTTATGGTTCTTTGTTAGGTCGCTTCGGAGAGGCGACTGTCGGTTTGCCTGGAGGCTGTGACCTTGGTCCTCGGCCTATTGATCTCCATCTGAAGGCATTTGAAGCCATGGGGGCCCGGATGACTTATGAAGGAAACTCCATGCATTTGACAACGGATGGTCAGGGAATTCATGGAGCTACGATTTACATGGATACGGTCTCGGTGGGGGCTACTATTAATACGATGCTAGCAGCTGTCAAAGCAAATGGGAAGACCGTTATTGAAAATGCGGCGCGTGAGCCTGAGATTATCGATGTGGCGACCCTTCTCAACAATATGGGAGCCCATGTTCGGGGGGCAGGGACAGATGTCATCACCATTGAAGGAGTGGAACGCCTCCATGGCACTCGTCACCAGGTGATTCCAGATCGGATTGAAGCGGGGAGCTATATCGCCATGGCAGCTGCCGTTGGGGAAGGGGTAAAAATTACCAATGTTCTCTATGAGCATTTGGAAGGTTTTATTGCCAAGTTGGAAGAAATGGGGGTTCGTATGACTATTTCTGAAGATAGTGTCTTCGTCGAGAAACAAGACAGCCTCAAAGCGATTCATATTAAAACAGCCCCTTATCCTGGTTTTGCGACGGACTTGCAACAACCCATCACTCCTTTGCTGTTGAAAGCTGAGGGCCGTGGTTTAATCATGGATACCATCTATGAAAAGCGGGTCAACCATGTGCCAGAATTGGCCCGAATGGGAGCGACGATTACAACTGTTGGGAATCAGATTAGTTACGAAGGTCCCAATCAATTGCATGGCGCTCCGGTAAAAGCTACGGATTTACGTGCAGGTGCCGCGCTTGTGATAGCTGGTTTGATGGCTCAAGGGCAGACTGAAATTACCAATGTCGAATTTATCTTACGTGGCTATTCGAACATTATTGAAAAATTGCGGAACTTAGGTGCTTCTATCGAATTAGTGGAAGAATAAATCCTAAGTAAGAGACCAATAGGCCTGAACTTCCATCGTTACAGGTGTAACCAATGAATGTGATGAGGGCAGGGCGCATGTCCTAGCTCTTTTCTTTTGGACCAAGGAGGCGCCAATGTGACTATTTGGACTCATTTAGCCCAACACTCTTTTGAAGAGACGCCCCGCCTGTTTTTGCGCCCCCCTCTCATAACGGACTTGTCCGCTTTTCATGAGTTGGCTAGCGATCCACAAAATGTAACCTACATTTTTCCAGCTCAGGCAAGTAGGGAAGAGAGTCTCCATTTATGGACCCATGCTTTTCTTAAACATCCACTTGGGACTTGGGTTTTGGAGGATCCTCATGAGCATCGGCTAATAGGGGTTATTCGTTTGGAAAAAATCCAAGAATCGCTAAGGCAGGCAGAAGTTGGCTATTTTTTACATAAAAAGTATTGGGGTCAGAGCCTGATGGCGGAAGCTTTAAGTCACCTTTGTCAGATCTTGCTGGAATCAGGTGGCTTGGAATCCCTGAGTCTTCAGGTACACTTGGAAAATACGGCCAGCCAGCGGGTGGCCCAGAAAGCCGGCTTTGAACTTTTACGCCAATTCAAAGGTAGTGATCGCTATAGTCGGAAAATGCGGGACTACTTAGAATTCCGACGAAAGCGAGGACGCTATGAGTAAGCATCAGGAAGTCTTAGATTATTTAGAATCTATGGCGGTTGGCCGCAAGGTCAGTGTTCGTAGTGTGGCAAATTTCCTTGGAATTAGTGAGGGAACCGCCTACAGGGCTATCAAGGAGGCCCAGGCACGGGGCTGGGTAGAAACACGGCCTCGAAGTGGGACTGTCAGAGTGGCACCACGAGAGGAAAGCCAGACACCCCTAACCTATGCGGAAATTGTGGAGGTCACCCAAGCAAGAGTTTTAGCAGGAGAGGCAGGTTTACAGAAGGAATTCTCAGCCTTTAGTATTGGAGCCATGTCCAGGGAGAATGTGGTCACACATTTGAAGGATGGCGGCTTAGTAATCGTCGGGGATCGGACCTCAGTTCAGCGTTTGGCCTTGCACCATGATTGTGCGGTTTTAGTAACCGGAGGGTTTCCTGTGACTGAAGAGATTCTTGCCTTGGCGAATTCCCTATCCATTCCCATTCTATCAAGTGGGGAAGATACCTATCAGGTGGCTAGTCAGATTTCCCAAGCGGTTTCCCAGCGGCAAGTCAAGGCCCACATTATGACCGTCGCGGATGGTTACCGGTCGAGTGATATTTATGGAGTATTGACCGATCAGGATTTAGTCAGAGATTTCTTGGCCATGGTTCAGAAGAAGCATTTTTCGTCCTTTCCTATCGTCAACGGGACTGGACAATACCTTGGTGTGGTCAGGCTGCAGGATATAGGTGGTCAGGCTGGTAGTGTGGTTTTGGAATCGGTGTTGACGAATAGCCTTTTACCGGTGACAGCCTATACGAGTTTGGCCGTGGCCCAACGGAAGATGATGGACCAGGGAGCAGAGCTTTTGCCGGTTGTAGATGACGAAAATCAACTTTTAGGAGTTCTGACCCGAGAGGATGTAATTGCCCTTTTGTCACAGGAAGGGACCCAGTTAAAGGCTACATTTTCCGAGCAGGTTCGCCCGCACCTGGAGAAGCTAGGTTCGGACTACCGCTTGCGGGTAGACCCATCGCTTTTGGATGAGCAGGGGAGTCTGGCTGCGGGAGTCTTGACTGAGGTTGCCCTGCAGGTCTCTAAGAAAGAATTGGCGCTAGCCGGCTCTGGATTCTTTCTGACTTCAGCTTCGGTCCATGTTTTTCAGACCATAGAAGTGGAAGAGGAGTTGCTTGTGGTGGTCCGCCTCTTGCACCAAAGTCGGTCTAGTCGCGTTTTACAATTATTATTTAAGGAAAATGAGCAGGCAGTTGCTCAAGTTACAATAGAAATTACAGTTCAATGAGGAGAGAAGATGATTACCTTAAAATCACAGCGAGAAATTGAGTTAATGAAGGCGAGTGGGGAGTTCTTGGCGAGCGTACATCGTGGTTTGAGAGATATGATTAAGCCAGGAATTGATATGTGGGAAATTGAGGAGTATGTCCGTCGCCGTTGCAAGGAAGACAATGCGCTGCCTTTGCAAATTGGGGTTGAGGGGCATTTAATGGACTATCCTTATGCAACTTGTTGTTCATTGAACGATGAAGTGGCCCATGCTTTCCCTCGTCATCAAACATTAAAGAATGGCGACTTGATCAAGGTGGATATGGTCGTTGGCTTAGTCGATAAGGCTGAGTTGGATGTTTCCAAGTTGGATTTTGATGATGTACCAACAATGCGTCGTTTGTCTGAAGATTTCCGTGGAGGGGTAGCAGATTCCTGTTGGGCATATGCCGTTGGGGAGGTTACACCAGCAGTTCAAGAGCTGATGGACGTCACCAAGGAGTGCTTGTACCGTGGAATCGCGGCTGCTCAAGTTGGCAATCGCTTAGGTGACATCGGAGCTGCGATTCAAGCATACGCTGAGAGCAAAGGTTACGGTGTGGTTCGAGATTTGGTAGGGCATGGAGTCGGTCCAACCATGCACGAAGAGCCCAACGTGCCCCATTATGGTCGAGCTGGTCGTGGTCTCCGACTCAAAGAGGGGATGGTTCTAACCATTGAGCCTATGATTAACCAAGGTACTTGGGAAATCGATACTGATATGAAAACGGGTTGGGCCCACAAAACCCTTGATGGTAGCTGGTCTTGCCAATATGAACACCAGTTCGTGATTACCAAGGATGGGCCTGTTATTTTGACGAGTCAAGGGGAAGAAGGAACTTATTAAGATTACCGATTATGGCTAGACTAGATTAAAGGATGATGGAAGTTTGTGACTTGATCAGTTAGGGGCGCTATCGGTAGAGGTAAAAAAAATGAAACAACAACTGCATGCACTCCTAGACTGGGGGAAGAGCTTACTTCAAGGACCATGGTTGCAAGCGGGAATCCGCTTTTATGGTCAGGCGGAGAGTCAAGTAATGGCTATCGCCATTGCCTACTATTTGATGCTCTCCCTGATTCCATTTTTTCTGATAGTGGCCAACCTTTTACCCTACCTGCCGATTGATAGTGGAGATATATTGTCTTATCTTGAAGCCTGGGTTCCAGAGAGTCTCTATCCCTCTTTAGCCCAAGTGGTAGAGGGAGTCCTCTCAAAACCATCGACTGGTTTTTGGAGTATAGCCCTGATCTCGGCTTTCTGGACTCTGTCTTCAGCTATGTGGATGGTCGAGCAAAGTTTCAATAAGGTTTACGGGGTGGAGAAGCGAACCAGTTATCTAGTGTCGCGGATACTGAGTTTAGTCATGGGAGTCCTCTTACAATTAGTAATCCTTTTCTTAAGCTTTCTTTCTCTCTTTAGCAGTTACCTGTTGGAGATGTTGAAGAGCTTCTTGAATTTAGATTATTTGCCCTTAGAGGACCTCATTCGAGGCCTCAGTAACTGGAGCTTTGTTCCTCTGCTAATATTGCTTTTCTTTCTCTATTTCAGTTTGCCCAATGTTCGGATTACACGTATCCGTTATACCCTTCCGGGGATTCTTTTAGTCACTGGCTTTTTCTACGTCTTTAATGGCTTGATTAACCAATATTTGATTCGGTACATGGGCCGCTTTACAGATTATCGATTGGTCGGTTCTGTTGTCCTCTTCGCTGTTATTTTTTGGTTCGTTTTAGTAGGGCGGATTTTAATTATTGGCGCCGTATTAAACGCCTCCTATCAATTTGTGCAGGAAGGCGATTTTGAGAGTAAATCATATCTAAAATAAAAAAAAGAGGCTGGGACGAAATATCCTAGCCTTTCTTGTTGGTAAAAACAAATAGTTTGCTTAGCACGTAATTGAGAACAATAATGAAGACCTGAGAGAAGAGCGCCACAATGGCATTGACAGCTTGGAGGTCCTGGTTCACAAATTGTCCAATAATCCCCGGAAAGAGGGTCACGAAGAAGTAGCTCAAAGCAATGTCCAAAATCAAGGTGCCTAAGCGGGCCATGAAAAATTTGACTAAGCGCTGCCAGCGACCATCCTTGGCTTGCTGAAAAACAAAGAGATCGTTGGTGATAAAAGCAAAGAGAATCGTCAAAATATTGGCTACCGCTGTAGACAAGACCGCAGCTTGGGTTAAATAAAAGAAACTTGTCCGTAATATCAGGTAGACGACTGTCGCCAGAACTCCAAAAAAGAGATAGGACAAAACTTCGTTGTTAAAAAATTTTTTTAGTAATGCTTTCATAAATGTTAGTCTACCACAAAGACAGAAATTGTGCTATACTTGGGGAGTTGTGGAACAACCCTTGACGCTTCCTTCTTTCGTCAAGCATATTATAAGCGGTGGAGCCGCTAAAGGAGTTTTTATGAAATCTTTGACAACCCGAGATTGGGCTCAGATGTCCCTAGTTGCAGCACTCTATGTTCTCTTAACGGTCTTGCCCCCCTTTAATGCGTTGAGCTATGGGGCCTACCAGTTGCGTTTATCAGAGATGCTGAATTTTTTTGCTTTTTTGCATCCCAAGTATATTTTGTCTTTGACTGTTGGGTGTATGTTGGCCAATTTCTATAGTTTTGGAATGATTGATGTTTTCGTTGGTGGAGGTTCGACCTTGGTCTTTGTCTCATTAGGGGTCTATTTATTTAGATCCTGGGTTGGGAAGGGGAAAATTTTTGGCCTCTTTGATCGGGGTTATTTTGCATTTGCCCTATTCTTTGCCACTTCCATGATAACAATTGCGTTGGAATTACACCTTTTGCAAGGCTTACCTCTTTTCTTGACTTGGTTTACGACTGCAGTTGGAGAATTCGTTTCACTCTTGCTTGGAGCTGTCCTTTTCCAAAACTTGGAAAAACGTCTGCAGACCTTTTTTTAATCCACTAGTTGGTAGGTCGGCGCTTTCCTTTAAAAACCTGGTACTGGATTAGCTTGCTTAGCTTTACGGACTGAAGAATAAAAAGACTGATAAACGGATAGTTGTCAGTCTTTTTTGCACGAAAAAAGGCAAGGATTTGTGATAAAATTGAACTATGAAAGATAGAATGACTGAATTGGTCCAAGAGCTTAATCACTATGCTCAGGCCTATTATGAAAAGGATCAACCGCTGGTAACGGATTCCGAATACGACCGGCTTTATCGAGAGTTACAAGAACTGGAGGCCCAGCACCCGGACTTGGTTTTGGCAGATAGTCCAAGCCATCGTGTAGGAGGGAAAGTTTTAGAGGGATTTAATAAGTACCAGCATGCTTATCCGCTTTTTAGTTTGCAGGACGCCTTTAGTTATGAAGAGTTGGTAGAATTTGATCAACGGGTCCGTAAAGAGTTTTCGAAAGCCGCCTATGTTTGTGAAATGAAGATTGACGGCCTCTCTATTTCTCTGACTTATGAGAATGGCATCTTGGTCGCGGGAGCTACTCGAGGGGATGGTCAAGTTGGTGAGGATATTACTGAAAATCTTCGCCGCGTTCAGGATTTGCCGCTCCGTTTGAAGGAAGCTGTAGATATCACAGTACGTGGTGAGTGTTACATGCCCAAGGCAGCTTTCCAGGCCCTTAATGAGGAACGGGAGCAAGAGGGGGCTTCCAGCTTCGCCAATCCACGAAATGCCGCGGCTGGAACGTTGCGACAATTGGATACGGGAGTCGTTGCCAAACGTCAATTGGCTACCTTTTTGTATCAGGTGGCTGGTCCTTGGACTGCTAGGACTCAGGAAGCTGTCTTGGTGGATTTAGAAGCCTTGGGCTTTGAGGTGAACCCCCTTCGTAGAACCCTGACAAGTATTGAAGCAGTCTGGGAGTTTATCCAAGAAATCCAGGATAAGCGGGAATCATTACCGTATGAGATTGATGGAATGGTCATTAAGGTGGATGATTTGTCCATGCAAGAAGAGCTAGGGTTCACTGTCAAGTATCCTAAGTGGGCCATCGCCTATAAGTTCCCTGCAGAAGAAAAGGAGGCCCGTCTGCTTTCAGTGGACTGGACAGTGGGTCGGACGGGTGTGGTAACCCCTACGGCCAACCTTAGTCCGGTCCAGCTGGCTGGGACAACTGTTAGCCGCGCAACACTTCATAATCGAGATTATATCCTGGAAAAAAACATTCATGAAGGGGATACCGTGGTCGTCTACAAGGCCGGTGACATCATACCCGCAGTATCTCACGTGGTCCAAGCAGCCCGTCCAGAAGGAAGCCAACCTTTGGCGATTCCGAGTCACTGTCCAAGCTGTGGATCTGAATTGGAGCAGCTTAAGGATGAAGTTGCTTTGCGTTGTGTCAACGCCCAGTGTCCGGCACAGTTCCGTGAGCGCCTGGTTCATTTTGCCAGCCGTGCGGCCATGAATATCCAAGGGCTTGGTCCCTCCATGATTGATAAGCTCTATGAGGCGAAATTCATTAAGCACGTATCTGACCTTTATCGGTTGGACCTAGATATGCTTCTGACCTTGGATGGGGTCCAAGAAAAGTCAAGCCAGAAATTACTCGATGCCCTAAGTTTATCGAAACAGAATTCAGCTGACCGTCTACTTTTTGGACTGGGGATTCGATTTGTTGGGGCTAAAGCTAGTCGCCTTTTATTGGAAAAATTTGAAAATCTCAAGGTATTAAGCCAAGCGAGTGAAGAAGAAATGGTGCAAATTGATGGTATTGGCCCATCGGTAGCGCAAAGCTTGGGTCACTATTTTGAGCATCCAGAGGCTCAGCAGTTGCTCGATGAGTTGGCGGATGTGGGCATGAATCTGGACTACCTGGGACAAAAAACGGTTACGGATGGGCTTTTGTCCGGTCAAACTGTGGTTTTAACAGGAAAGCTCAGTCGAATGAAACGGGCAGAAGCTAAAGCTAAGTTAGAGTCTTTGGGGGCGAAGGTAACTGGGTCTGTCTCCAAGAAGACCAGTTTGGTTGTGGCTGGAGAGGATGCTGGAAGCAAGTTAACCAAGGCTCAGGAATTGGGAATTCCAGTTCAGGATGAAGCCTGGTTGGAGGAATTGTAATGGTAGAAGAAAGACAAAGAGCTCGGTTGATTTACAATCCGACCTCTGGGCAGGAAATCATGAAACGCTATATTGCAGATGTACTGGATGTCCTTGAAGACATCGGGTATGAAACCTCCGCCTACCAAACCACCCCCCTGCCATTTTCAGCTCAAAAGGAAGCTGAAAGAGCAGCGCGTGCAGGTTTTGATTTAGTGATTGCTGCGGGGGGAGATGGGACTATCAATGAGGTTGTAAATGGAATTGCCCATCTGGCTAAGCGACCCCGAATGGCTTTTATTCCTGTCGGGACTACCAATGACTATGCCAGGGCCTTGAAAATTCCTATGGGGGATCCAGTAGCAGCAGCCAAGGTTATTGCACAGAAGCAGTTGGTTGAAATGGATATTGGCCGAGCTTATGGCGATAAACATTTTATCAATATTGCTGCTGCAGGTACCTTGTCGGAGCTGACCTATAGTGTTCCGAGTAATATCAAGACTCGGCTGGGCTATTTGGCCTATGTCGCTAAGGGAGCGGAAATGTTGCCGCGGTCAAAGTCTCGGAAGGTACGATTGGAACATGACCAAGGTGTTTTTGAAGGCAAGGTTTCCTTGATTTTTGTAGCCTTAACCAATTCAATTGCCGGCTTTGAAAAGCTGGCTCCTGACGCAAAGTTGGATGATGGGAATTTTACCGTCATCGTTGTCAAAACGGATCGGATTTTTGATATGATGTCACTCATAATCCAAGCGATCAATGGTGGGCAGCATGTTTCAGATCCCAATGTGATCTATATAAAAAGTAAAGAAATTAAGTTGGAAGTTCTTGAAGGGGATCAGCAGTTCATGCTCAACTTAGATGGAGAGTATGGAGGTGATACTCCAGTCCATTTGGAAGTACTTCCCAACCACTTAGAATTTTATGCCAATGTTGATGAAATTTCTGATGAAGCATTAACGGGCGATAGAGGATAAAAATGATAGAATACCGTGTTTTGATTCACTACCACAGCCAGGAGGGGCGCTATGCTGGCGCTAATTTGTGGCAGTGGAAGGATGGGGATTTGGGGAAGGAAGTCTCCTTCACGACCTATGATTATTTTGGGATGACGACTGAACTTACATACCATAGTCAAGGCCCTTTATCCAATGCTAAGTTTTTGATCAAGGCTCAAGACTGGTCCTGGCAGTCCAGGGATTTTGAAGTACAACTCTTACCTGTTAATCTTCGTACCGAGGTTTGGGTCATTGAGGGGGATGATACCCTTTATTATTCCAAGCAAGCAGCTATGGCTAGTCCGCGTTTTCGTTACCGCAATCCCCACGCCTTTGATATGGCTAATCATGCTCAGGGCTTTGATCAATACTGGGCTTATCAGGGCTGGCTGGGGTCTCGTTATGAGTCGGAAGCTTCCTTTTTTAAAGTTTGGGCACCGACTGCTAAACAGGTTGACCTAGTGGTTTACACCTCTGCTGCTAATGATGCACCGGTTTGGAAGATTTATCCTATGGAGCGTGGGAGTGTAGCTTCTACAGATCACGCCAAAAATGATATTGGGGTTTGGTATGCGCGTGTGACTACAGACATTCGTGGCCTAGCCTATCAATACCATGTTTACCAGGACTTTGATGATCGGTTGACCAGGGATCCCTATGCCCAGGCTGCCACAGAAGACGGTTTACGTTCAGTCCTTCTAGCAGAGGAAGATCGAGCTATTCCTAATTTTATCTTAGGGGATCAACGGGAAGCGACTTGGCGGATCGACCAGCCAACCAAGGCGGTCATCTATGAAATGCACGTGCGCGATTTAACAAAGTCACCGACATCAGGTGTGCCAGCCAGCTTACGGGGCACTTACTTGGGGGCTGCCTATCCAGGAGCCCAGACGGAGTCTGGCCAGGCGACTGGGCTTGATTATATTAAGAGGTTGGGTGTAAACTATGTTCAACTACAGCCCATTGCAGATCGCTTTAAGCAGTATGATTCAAATGGGCAAGTGCTCTATAATTGGGGGTATGATCCGCAGAACTATAATGTGCCAGAGTCCAGTCTGTCCAATCATTCCCATTCCCCAGCTCAGGTGATTCGGGATCTTAAAACCATGATTAAAACGTATCATGATGCTGGCATTGGGGTCATTTTGGATGTGGTTTATAACCATGTTTACTCTACTCATAATAGTCCCTTCCAGGATCTGGTGCCAGACTATTATTTTCGAATGGCTCCTGACGGATCTTTCGAAAATGGAACGGGTGTCGGTAGTGAGACTGCCAGCGAACACGCCATGTTTCGAAAATATATGTTAGACTCGTTACGGTATTGGGTGGAGGAGTATCAGGTCGACGGCTTCCGCTTTGATTTGATGGGAATTCACGATGTGGAAACCATGAATCAGATTCGCCAAGCGATGGACGAGATCGACCCTCGCATTCTACTCTATGGTGAAGGTTGGGATATGGGCACTGTCCTTAGACCAGAAGAGAAAGCTAAGAAAGACAATGCATTTTTGATGCCAAGAATCGGTTTCTTTAATGATGATCAGCGCGACGCTTTGAAGGGATCAGAAGTTTTTGGCCATTTAAAAGCTGGATTTGTGAGTGGCCAAGGCAGTGATCATCAAGTTGTTCAAGCCTTCAAGGCCAGTCGCAACTTGGGAAGCTATCTAACTCCTTCTCAGGTCTTAAATTATGTACAAGCTCATGACAACTACAATCTTCACGATCTTTTGCAGGAACTTCATCCAGGTGAAGATGTGGCTATTCGGTGGCGACGCCAGGAGTTAGCTACCGTTCTAAATCTCCTGATGCCTGGTATGACCTTCATGGAAGCCGGTCAGGAATTTGGTCGGACCAAACTTCGGGCTACTGGGCCAGACGGGCAGGTAACCCAAGATGATAAAGAACGAGCCATGAATTCCTACAACGCCCCAGATGCAGTCAATCAAATTGATTGGAGCCGCCTAGACCATGTCGGTCCTGCCCTGGATCGCATCCAAACTCTAATTGCACTCAAAGAAACCGAAAGCAATTTCAGTCCTTCCACTTATGAAGAAGTAGAGGAAAGATTGGTCTTTGGACCAATCCAAGAAGGTGCGGGACGATTAGAAGTGACTTTCCTTGGAAGTCAAAAAGACTACCGCCTTTATCTAACGGTGAAAGAACCGATGCCTCTTGAAAAACTAGAGGAGTGGAATTTGGTTGTCAGCAACCAAATTAGCCTTGAAACGGGCAACCTAGAGCCACTACACTATGCTCTTTTTGAAAAAATCGTATAAAAATAGCCCCCGAATTTGAATGAATCGGGGGTTTTTGATACTCGAAACAGTTCGAAATCTGAAAAGGCAATCCGATGAAGACAGAACTTAGGGTTCGGCGAAGAGGATTATACTCTTTTAGTTTATCTTTTATTACTGTGTTAGCTCGTCTTGCCGTACTTCAGTACTGTCTACGACTCGCTGCCTTGTACTAAAAGTAAACTAAAACTCCAAGCAGGCTTCGCCTGCTAACTCA
>NZ_JADXDQ010000046.1:0-13910 GCF_015831295.1 Streptococcus sp. NLN64 | reverse complement strand
TACCCCTGGAGTCAAGACCAGCCAACTATGGTGGTAAGCAATGGTATTTTATTTGCCCCGATTGCGATACACGTAGACGGGTACTGTATGGGGTTGTCGGATCAATGGCTTGCGGTGAGTGTCAAGGTATCTATAAACAGACACGGAACAGAACCAAAACAGATTGCCAGTATTGGTGGGATATGGCATTGAAGGAAATCAGAAAACTAGAGCCGAATTTTAAACCTCCCAAAGGTTATGTAGATTATGGTGATTTTCCAAATCGTCCCAAGTGGATGAGATACCCAACTTACCTATACCATTGGAGTAGGTTCCATAAGTACATGAATAAAGGCATGACATTATGGCTTGGAGGACTCGGGCGGTGACCGTGGTAGAATATTGCTATGACTGATATTAAGAAACGATTGAACAGACTCAAGAAAATCCCTGAACGGTTGCAAGAAATCAAAAGGGAAATCGAATACTTGGAAAGTAACCCCATGCCCTTGAATGTGTTTGATAAAACACCACAGGGGAAGAGTTACAGAAACACCGCCGAAGATAGAACGATCAAGACCGTTGACAGGTTGGCAAAACTTGAAGAGGAATGGGGCGCGTGTTGCCGTGAGTATGTGGAATTGGCTAACGCAATTGAAATGCTAAAAGACCCCATGAGTATCCTTGTATTGCGGTTCCATTACATCAATGGCATGACGTGGAAGGAGATTGCCAAAGACTTGGGCGAAAGTATGGCAACCATAAACAAGGCGACAGACAAAGCCATGATAGATCTGGCGGAGTTGCTAGGCGGGTGAAATGGTGGAAAAAGGTGGACAGAATTATAATCAAATTGTTGGAAATTGTCGGAATAAAATCTTATATAGGCGGTGAAATAGAATCAAGGCAAGCTAGTAGTGTTCGTTTTTGGACATAACTCAAACTTGAGCAAAAGCATGGGGCAAGGGTGAAAATACTAGAAAATACGGGAATAAAATCTATATTGCCAACCAGCAACCAAAGCACGCGCCACAGAATCAATTTAGACGAACGAGACTATGCCATTTTAAAGCGTTAGTGCTTAGGTGGTAAGATTATCCAGAAGAATACTAGAACGCCACACAGGACGAATGAGGGGGATTGTAGAAGGTGGATGAATTAAGTAAGCACGCCGTGAGAGTGTTGAAAAATTACCGAGGTTTCCAGCAGTTGGCAGAGAGTTCTGGCAGACCTTTTTCAGTCCGTGGGGGAGAACTGGCGGAAGAGATTGAACGAGTTACCGACAACCTAGATGAATTGGCTAGGGATATCTTAGTCAATCAGTACATGATAAGGCCTAAAGATAGATTGTCACGGATAGCATTCTGTAAACACTATGGCCTGACCGTGAAGGAATATGATCAAGTAAAAAGCGAGGCCTTGCATGAGTTTGGCAATGCATATCTAGGAGGTTGCTTGCTGGAGTTGGTGGAATGTGAACAGGCAGAAGCCTAGGACTTGCTGGAAGCCATTCTGACGGCCAAACGGTCACAATTTGATTTACTAGAAAATAAAAAAGCCAGCCACTCTTGAAGTAGCTGGGAAACCTTTACACACTAAAATTATACCACGAAGGAGACAGAGAGTGAGTAAGAAGCAGACAGAGGCACAGATCCTCTTGCATGAATTACGATCTATACCCAAATTGATTGCTATTTTGAAACAAGATATTGAATTTACTAGGAGTTCCGTTTTGACCTCTCCTAAGTGGTCTGACATGAAAGTTAGTGGAGGAGTTAGAACTTCCCAGGAAAGCAAGAATATTGCGATTGTGGATATAACAGCATACAATACTGAGGAAATAAAAAAGCTAGTTGCTCGAAGGGCGGAAATTATTCAAATTATCATGACTGTGCCTGATATAGTGCTTAGGTATGTTTTGTTGGCAACATACGTCAACACCGAGACCTGTGATGAAGCTATGGAGTATCTAGACATTCGCAACAGAAATAAGTATTTTACGTTGAAAAGGGAAGCCGAAGAAAGTTTAGATATGATACTGAAAGGGACAACGTGTTGATGAAGAAGATAAGCTGAGGGAAACAATCTTTACCTCAGGTCAAAACCGAAACATGGGGTCACAGATAACCTTACGCACCAATTGAGTGCATTAGGTCAATCTGACACCCATACAGTAACAATAAAACGCAGTAGGTAACAGAACGAAGCTCGAAGGAAGCACGAGAATACCCCCACCCTGAAAAAATTTGAGTTTAAATTTTGTTTCGCCACCGGTGGTGGGGTTGATTACGGAGATATTTGCATTTTCTCGCGTACGACCCCCCTCCCCCCCTGATTTTTATCGTATTTAGAAATGCGTGTGTTTTTAAAAACACAATAGTAGCGCGGGTCTGCTGGGATTTGGTTGAATTGGCTTGCTGGAAGTCACTTAGTCAAATGTATCCAAAAACAGGCAGATTTTTGTCGGTTTTGACCCAATATGATTGTGTTATACTTGATTTAGGCAATAAAAAAAGCGTAGCTGATCGCCACGCCATTCTTGCCTACTGAACTCGTAAACGTAAAAAAATTACTTAGATTTTGCTTAGATTTTTGCTAGAAATCTAGGTAGTTATAACAACGGATATGGATGCCTGAAATATCCCAAACCCTTGTTATAGCTGGTTTTTCGGGGGATATGACTATGTATGAATACCCATCCTAAACTTTCCCTTGAAAAACCACTTTTTTTGCGTTATGATAGAAGGGTAATAAAAATTAACTCATAAGGAGAGTAAGAAATGTCAATTATTACTGATGTTTACGCTCGCGAAGTCCTTGACTCACGCGGTAACCCAACACTTGAAGTGGAAGTTTATACAGAATCAGGCGCATTCGGTCGCGGTATGGTTCCTTCAGGAGCTTCTACTGGTGAGCACGAAGCAGTAGAACTTCGTGATGGAGACAAATCTCGTTACCTAGGTCTTGGTACACAAAAAGCTGTTGACAACGTAAACAACATCATTGCTGAAGCATTGATTGGTTACGATGTACGTGATCAACAAGCTATCGACCGTGCTATGATCGCACTTGATGGAACTCCAAACAAAGGTAAATTGGGTGCTAACGCAATCCTTGGTGTTTCTATCGCTGTAGCTCGTGCAGCTGCTGACTTCCTTGATGTACCACTTTACAACTACCTTGGTGGTTTCAACGCTAAAGTGCTTCCAACTCCAATGATGAACATCATCAACGGTGGATCTCACTCAGATGCTCCAATCGCATTCCAAGAGTTCATGATCTTGCCAGTTGGCGCACCTACATTTAAAGAAGCTCTTCGTTACGGTGCTGAAATCTTCCACGCACTTAAGAAAATCCTTAAAGGTCGTGGTCTTGAAACAGCTGTTGGTGACGAAGGTGGATTCGCTCCTAAATTTGAAGGAACTGAAGATGCTGTAGAAACTATCCTTTCAGCGATTGAAGCTGCAGGTTATGTACCAGGTAAAGATGTCTTCATCGGATTTGACTGTGCATCATCTGAGTTCTACGACAAAGAGCGCAAAGTTTACGACTACACTAAATTCGAAGGTGAAGGAGCCGCTGTTCGTACAGCTGCTGAGCAAGTTGACTACCTTGCTGAATTGGTTGAAAAATACCCAATCATCACTATTGAAGATGGTATGGACGAGAACGACTGGGATGGTTGGAAAGTTCTTACTGAGCGTCTTGGTGACAAAGTTCAATTGGTTGGTGATGACTTCTTCGTAACAAACACTTCCTACCTTGAAAAAGGTATCGCTGAAGGAGCTGCTAACTCAATCCTTATCAAAGTAAACCAAATCGGTACTTTGACAGAAACATTTGAAGCGATTGAAATGGCTAAAGAAGCTGGTTACACTGCGGTTGTATCACACCGTTCAGGTGAAACTGAAGATTCAACAATCTCAGACATCGCTGTTGCAACGAACGCTGGTCAAATCAAGACAGGTTCATTGTCACGTACAGACCGTATCGCTAAATACAACCAATTGCTTCGCATCGAAGATCAACTTGGTGAAGTTGCAGAATACAAAGGTTTGAAATCATTCTACAACCTTAAAAAATAGGGAGTACTACAGAAATTGAATTTCATTCAATTTCGTAGTAGTACCCCCACACAGGTGATTAGGCAGCTATGCTGCCAATCAACCACTGTGCATAGAGAACAGTACAGACTAGTTAGTTTAACTGGTGGTTACTGTTCTTTTTGTTTATGATAAATCTGAGTTTTATATAGTGATCGTTTGGAAATCCTCGACTGCCTCTCAAGAAAAAATCTCGGATTTTTTATCTCGAGCATAGCAATTGGAAAGCTCGAAAACTAGTGTGAAAGCCTCATCCTCCGTGGATGAGGCTTTTTTCTATACCTGGAGGTCAAGTGAATTTCATTTTTTTTGGAAAAGAAAAGTGTTGGTATGGAATAACTTCGCCTTCTTCTCGGGAAACATATACTCTTTTAGTTTATCTTTTATTACTGTGTTAGCTCGTCTTGCCGTACTTCAGTACTGTCTGCGACTCGCTGCCTTGTACTAAAAGCAAACTAAAAGACTATATTATATCTCTTGATTTTTTGGGGGAGGTGGCGTATAATGAGGTTGTTGAAACAATTGTTTGGGTTTTGACAAGTGTTTAGAGAGGGGGTTTCTTGTGTTAACAGATCGTGAGCAAGAGGTGTTGGATTTGATTCGCCAGGATCCGTATCAGTCCCAGCAGGAGTTGGCAAAGCAGGTTGGCTATTCGCGTTCAACGGTGGCGAATCTCATTTCCAGTTTGGTGCAAAAGAATTATCTCCGTGGTCGGGCATATATCTTGGAGGAGTCCAAGTCGGTGGTCTGTATTGGTGGGATGAATTTGGATCGGAAGTTTTATGCCAGGGAAAAGCTGCAGATGGGGACCTCTAATCCAGTTGGTGCCAGTCTTTCGGTAGGAGGGGTTGGTCGGAATATTGCAGAGAATCTCGGGCGTTTAGAGGAGGATGTCCTCCTGCTTTCCTTGGTTGGGGATGACCATGATGGGGAGCAGCTAAAGGCTCTGACCCAGTCCTATGTCAATCTCAAGTATGTTGACAAGCAGAGTCATCATCCGACTAGTTCTTATGTGGCTATCCTGGATGAGGACGGTGACATGACCTTAGCGCTGGCTAATATGACGATTTGCGATGAGATGACCCCCTCTTGGTTGTCCAAAAATGAGAATCTATTGTTGGATGCCAAAGGAATTGTGGCGGATTTGAATCTGCCCAAGGAGAGTTTGGATTATCTCATTCAATTAGCGCGTGAGCACGGGTTGAAGCTAGCCTTGGTGCCCGTATCAGCGCCGAAGATGAAGCACCTACCTCAGGATTTAAATGGGGTTGAGTGGCTGATTGTGAATTTGGATGAATCTGAGGCTTATTTAGAGTTGAAGTTGAGCAAGAAGGTCACCAAAAAAGATCTGGCTCAGGCTTGGTTAGAGCATGGTTTGAAACAGGTTTTGATTACAGAAGGTGCGGAGAGCATGATCTATGCTCATGCGGATGGAACCTACCTTGAAGTTCAACCAGTTAAATTGGACCAGGTTGTGGATGCTACGGGTGCCGGTGATGCCCTGGCTTCGGGTGTTATTTACGGCTGGTTAAATGGAGCCTCCATCCAGGAAACCTTGCAATTGGGTTTAACCAATTCTTACTATACAATTGCCTCACAGGACACAGTTCGACCAACCTTGTCTAAGGAACGTCTTGCTAAAGAAAGAAAGGAACTTTTTACCAATGAAACAGTATCTTGATATTGCCCCTGAAGTTGCGGCAGCCCTAGAGGAAGGCCGACCAGTTGTAGCCCTTGAATCGACCATTATTTCTCACGGGATGCCTTACCCTCAAAATGTGGAGATGGCGCAAACAGTTGAAGCCATTATTCGTGAAGAAGGTGCTGTTCCTGCTACCATTGCGATTATGGACGGAAAATATAAAATTGGACTGAGCACGGAAGATTTGGAACGCTTGGCAACCGAAAAGGACGTAGCCAAGGTATCCCGGCGCGATTTAGCTCTGATTCTCGCCCAGAAAAAAATCGGAGCTACAACAGTAGCCACCACTATGATTGGGGCTCATTTAGCGGGTATTCCCTTCTTTGTAACAGGAGGGATCGGGGGAGTACACCGTGGCTACGAAGAAACCATGGATGTGTCCGCTGACCTAGAAGAGTTGGCTCAGACACCTGTAACAGTCATCTGTGCTGGAGCAAAATCAATCTTGGATCTGCCAAGAACCTTGGAGTATTTGGAAACCAAAGGTGTTCCAGTGCTCGGCTATCAAACAGAGGTTCTACCAGCCTTCTACACCAGCAAATCTCCTTACAAGCTCAATAGTCGGGTTGACTCCGTTCAAGAAATTGCCCACATGAATAAAGTCAGTCATAATCTTGGATTGACAGCCGGGACCCTTGTGGTGAACCCAATTCCAACTGAGCACGAATTGGAAGCGGACTACATCGATGGCATCATTGCTAAAGCCGTGGTAGAAGCAGAAGAAGCTGGTATTACTGGTAAAGACATGACACCATTCCTTCTTGGAAAAATTGTAGAATTGACGGGTGGTGAAAGTCTGAAAGCTAATATCCAACTGGTTTATAACAATGCCAAGGTTGGGGCACGGATTGCCAAGGCTTATAGTCAGCTAGACGCCTAATGTAGATTCCTAGTCTTGGGAAAAAGAGATAGAGAAATACCCCCGTGAGTTCCGAGCTCACGGGGGTATTTGGCTTGATTAGATATTGAACAAATCGTTTAGGTTCTCAGCCAGAGTTGGGTGGGTGAAGATTTGTTGGGCTAGGTAGGTGTATGGAATCTTATTATCCATAGCCATAGTGATGAGGTTGATGATTTCTTGGGCATTGTGGGAAAGGATGCTAACTCCAAGAATCTCTTTTGTTTCTGTATTCACAACAGCTTTAAAGGCTCCACGAAGGTCTCCGTCGACATGGGCACGAGGCATTCCGGCCACAGGCATTTCTTTGGCTTTATATGGAAGATTAGCAGCTTGAGCTTGAGCCTCTGTGAGTCCGACTTGAGCTAGAGTTGGGCTGATAAAGATAGCGTTTGGAATATTTTTGCGGTTTTCGAGGTTGTAGCTACCGTCACCTGCTAAGTAGTTGTAGACAATTCGGAAATCATCCAAGGAAATGTAGGTGAATTGTGGGCCACCATTGACATCTCCGACGGCAAAGACACCAGGGACTGTTGTTTGTAAATGTTGATCAACTTGGATAGCACCACGATCGGTCACTGCTATGCCCGTATTTTCCAAGCCAAGGTTCTGGATATTGGGTTTTCGACCTGTTGCATAGAGGAGGGCGTCAAACTCGAAATCTCCTTGGTTGGTGTTGAGAAGGACTTTACCCTCTTCTGTGTTGGAGATGTTTTGAGTTAGTACTCCGAGATGAATTTGAATGCCATCTTCTTCCAAGTAACCTTTAGCCATTTGAGCTAGGCTAGCCTCACTTCGTGGTAAGAAAGTATCAGCAGCGTCAAGGATGGTTACTTTGCTACCAAGGCGATTATAGAGACTCGCAAATTCCAAACCAATTGGACCGGCACCTAGAACACCCAAGTTTTTTGGAAGTTCAGAAAGGTTTTGAATGCCAGTAGAATCATAGACGTTCTGGCTTTCGAGCAGGCCAGGGATTGGCAATTGATTCGAAACAGCACCAGTATTGATGACGATGATATCGGCAGTGACCTCTTGTTGGTCGGTTCCGGCTTGTAGTTGGACAACCTTGTCAGATACAAATCGAGCACGCGCATCAAAGAGTGTGACCCCAGCTCCGTCTAACATCGCATAATTTTTCTTATTGAGTCGACCAGTCACGGCATTTTTTTCTTCCATGACCTGACTGAAGGTTTGATTTTGTTCAGCAGCTCGGATCAGGGTTTTGGTTGGGATACAACCGATATTGATACAAGTTCCGCCATACATTGCGGGGTCCTGTTCTACGAGACCGACTTTTTTGCCCTGACTAGCCATCTTAGCGGCTAAAGTTTTTCCAGCTTTTCCAAAACCAATCACCAATAAATCAAAATGTAACATAGGTATCTCCTTATTAAAAAAAGCACCAGTTGTAGGGCTGGTGCGTGGGTATTAGAATAGGTTTTTCAACTTATCAACTGCACCGCTAATTCCTTCGGATCCTGAAACCAATGATTTGGCTTGGTCAAGGTAAGATCCAAGTTCATCTTTGTGTTCGTCGATGAAGCTTTTTGCGGCTTCAAAGTCTTTGTTATCAATCATGTCTTTGACTTTGTTAAATAGTTCAGTTGGATTCATAGGACTCTCCTTTGTTTTTCTATTAATAGAATAGCATAATTTTCTATGAAAGGCTATTCATAAGGATTGGAAGAAACAAAAACAGCTTCGGGAACGAAAAAGTCACTGTTTAGTAGGTCTAAACGGCCAGTCTCCCTATCCCGTTTAAAGACAGAAGCGTTATCCGATTCTTGGTGAACAACAATTAAGAAATTTTGATCACTGGAGAAATTGAAATCACGAGGGAAATCCCCCTGGCTAGAGATAATTTGAACTTGTTCCAAGTTGCCATCGGCTAGTACTTTGAAAACGGCGATGGAATTATGACCGCGATTGGAAACATAAACAAAGTTACCATCCTGGCTCATGCGAATTGCAGCTACAGCATTGTCGCCCTGGTAATCGGTTGGTAAGGTTGTCTGGCTATGCAAGTAGTCGAAATCTCCAACTCCGTCATAGACCAGGGTTTCAACTGTTGAGTTGAGTTCGCAGGCGAGATAGGCCATTTTGAAGTAGGGGTGGAAGACCAAATGGCGAGGGCCGGCTCCTGCTTGTGCTTGGTATTGTGCGACAGCTGATAAATTGCCGGTATTTGAAACAGCGTAGGTTGTGACACGGTCTGCACCCAAATCACAGGTCACGAGATAGTTATCCGGTGTTAAATCTGAGAAGTGGACATGAGAGGAAGCTTGATTGGGATGAGGCCCTGACCCTTCCTGGGTAACGACATCAGCAAGAGCTAATTGCCCATCTTCCTGAATATGATAGGATGTTACCTGTCCTTTATGGTAATTAGAACCATAGACCAGTTGGCGTTGGTCATCGTAGGCTACATAGCAGAGTGAAGCACCATCTTCTAGCACATGATTCAGCAGATCTCCTTGTAAGGTATAGGCACCAATGCCTCCCTGTCCATCTTGAGCAGCAACGCTATAAAGCTTGCCTTTTGGACTAAAGGTTAAATAGGTAGGACTGGTCTCCGTGGTTACCAGTTCCAAGTCTGAAAGGTGTCCGGTTTCAGTGTTTAGGTTGGCCTTGTAAATGCCTTGTGATTTGCGTTTGGTATAGGTACCGAAATAGAGGGTTTCAAACATAAGATTCTCCTTTTTTCTCCATTATATCATAGGCATCCCCTTCCTTTTAAAGTTTCCCATCTATTAAGAGTTTTGAAGTAGGGTGAGTTTCAGCCTTGATCCAGTTATTTATGGGAAAAAATGCTACAATGGTTAGAAACGTTAAAGAAGGAGCGCGACATGCAAGAAAAGGAACGTAACTTCCATTTATCCTGGTTTTTTAGGTGGTTTTTAGATAACAAGGCCATCACCGTCTTCTTAGTCTTTTTACTACTCTTTTTAAACATTTATCTCTTAACCAAGATTAGCTTTCTTTTTACCCCAGTCCTAGATTTTCTTCAGGTTTTGTCACTGCCACTCATTATGTCAGGGTTGATTTTTTACTTGCTCAACCCCTTGGTGGATTTCCTAGAGTCTAAGGGACTCCAGCGGCTATGGGGGATTGTCATTGTTTTTGTGCTGATTTCAGCTCTTTTGGTTTGGGGTGTAGCCGTTTTGATTCCCAATCTTCGGAATCAATTTTTGGCTTTTGTCCAAAATTTCCCATCTTATCTGGATCAAGCCGAGGTGGTGCTCAATAAGTTAGTGGATCAACCGATTTTTGAGGAAGCCCGGCCTCAATTCATGGCCTTGAATAATGAAGTTTCGGAGCGGCTGACCGAGTTTGTGAGTCAGTATTCCCCACGCGCAGTTAACTGGGCTAGCAATTTTCTTACGGGGGTATCCCAGTTCTTCGTGGCAATCCTGATTATGCCCTTTATTGTCTTCTATCTATTACGGGATGGTAAGGAACTCAATCCTTATTTGACCAAGTTTATGCCAACCAAATTTCGACCAACTTTTAGTCGCGTTTTAGCAGATGTTAATAAGCAGCTAGGGAACTATGTTCAAGGGCAGATTGCAGTGGCTTTTATCGTGGCCATCATGTTTATTATCTTTTTCAAGTTAATTGGCCTTAACTATGCGGTAACATTAGGGGTTACTGCTGGCTTTCTCAATTTAATTCCCTATTTGGGAAGCTTCTTGGCCATGATTCCAGCCTTGATTCTGGGCTTGATTGCTGGTCCTGCCATGTTGATTAAAGTCATCTTGGTCTTCATCATTGAGCAAACCATTGAAGGTCGTTTTGTGTCCCCTTTGATTTTGGGGAGTCAGCTCAATATTCACCCCCTAACCATTCTCTTTGTTCTGTTGACTTCAGGTAGTATGTTTGGGGTTTGGGGAGTTTTCTTGGGAGTACCTGTCTACGCCTCCCTCAAGGTGATCGTTGAAGCGTTCTTTACTTGGTATCAGGATGTATCTGGATTGTATGAGGAGGAGGAAAACCATGAATCCTAGTCAAATTCTCTTAGAGGCTTTAGAAAATCAAAATTTAGAGGCAGCGCAGGCTGCCTTTGATCTGCTATTGCAAGAATCTTCACCGGAACAACAATTTGAAATGGCCCTTTATCTTGAGGAAATGGGGTTTTACGATCAGGCTCAGCTTCTTTATGAGAAAGTGAAAGAAGCTTATCCGGAAGCTTTTTTAAGTCTGGCGCAAATGGCTAGTCAGGAAGGGCGGACCGAGGAAGCTTTTGCTTACCTGGAGGAGATTCCGAAGACCAGTGACTGGTATTTAGCCAGTCTTTTAGTCAAAGCAGACCTTTACCAAGCGGAGGGATTGACAGATGTTGCGCGTGAGAAGTTGATGGAGGCCCAGGAACTGAGCGATGATCCCATTATTGTGTTTGGGATTGCGGAATTAGAGTTTGAGCTAGGTAATTTTCGGGCAGCTATTCAGGCTTATGCCAGTCTGGATAACCGGGAAATCTATGCCTTAACTGGAATCTCAACCTATCAGCGAATTGCCCTTAGCTATGCCAGTCTGGGGAAAATGGAAGCGGCCATTGAATTTTTAGAAAAAGCGATTGAATTGGAATACGATGATAAGAGCGTCCACGAATTGGCTCTGCTCTTATTAGAGACAGGTCGGGCGCAGCGGGCCTTGGATTATTTCCGCCAACTTGAGGCCTTGTCACCTGACATGCTGGGATTTGAGTGGGGCTATGCACGGGCGCTCAAAGAGGAACATCAACTAGAGGAAGCCTTGCGAGTTGCCAAGGCAGGTCTGGCTAAAAATCCCTTCGATGATCACTTGCTCTTGCTAGCTTCCCAACTATCTTACGAACTCCACGAAACACAGGAAGCCAAGGCTTATCTATTGGAAGCCAAGGAAGTGGCTGAAGACTTAGAAGAGATCTATTTGCGCCTCAGTAATCTTTATCTGGAAGAGGAAGCCTATGCAGACTTGGTAGCACAGATTCCAGCGGATGTAGACTCCGTTTTGACCAAATGGAACCTAGCTAAGGCTCTCTTGGCATTGGAAGAGGATGAGCGGGCTCTTGCGATTTACCAAGACTTGGCCGGAGACCTCAAGGCTAACCCAGAATTCCTAGAAGAGTACGCTTATATTCTAAGGCAAATGGGGCAGATAGATGAAGCAGCGCAAGCGGCGAAGGCTGTGCTAGACTTGGTTCCAGACCATGCGGACATGCAAGAATTTTTAAACGGATTGGATGCATAAAAGGAGCTTGGATTTCTAGCGAGCACCTAGAAAGTGTGCTATAATCAAAATAATGTAATGCTAACAAGGAGCCGTAATGAACAAAGCCATTATCGTGGTTGCCAAAACCAACCAAATTCAAGAATTGGAGACCTTGATTAAGTCCATTGTCCTACACAACCAGAACCTCCACCTCTATATTGCACATGATGGTATCGCCAAGGAATGGTTTGTTAAAATTCGCAAGCGTCTGAACCGTAATGCTGTGGATTTAACCTCTGTTCGCTTACCAGTGGCTGATGATCAAGTGGAGTTTAGCCCATTTCGTTATATCCTGGATCACTACGTGGAAGAAGAAAATGTCCTCCTTCTGTCACCGGATATGATTGTGACTGCTGACCTGGATCCTGTCTTTAAGAAAGATATGGGAAGTATCCTTAGTATTTCCAGCGTTCAAAGCCAGGATGTAGTGGAAGCAGGGTCAGATGATCGGGTTAAGGTGGTTAGTCACCATGTACCAAAATCAGTCAATTTCAAAAACTCGCTCTTGGAGGAAAAAGTATCCAGTAAAATGGATGTTTCCTTACTAATGAAAGGCAAGAAACGCAAGGGGGCCGAATCCCTAGCTGTGGTTGAAATGGAAAAAGGTCCCCTTTATCCCATCATCATTCATTTTGATACTGCTTTTAAGCCCTGGTCTGAATTGCGGAGGGTTCCTTACCAAGCTGTTTGGTGGTATTATACCAATTTGGATTGGGATGAGTTGTCCTTTACGAGCCCCTTTCTCTTAGAAAATCAAGTGAATAGCCTTTTCCAATATGACTATGTCGGCTGGGTTTATACCTACTCAGATGAGTTGCTGCATCTGGAGACCCTGGCTCGGGAATTGCCGAATATTGGCTTTATTGTTGCGGCTCCAACAGAGGTAACTGCTAATCTGATGAATCTGTTGGTTTACCCCAACATTACCCTGGCACCAGGTGTGGCCAGAGACAGCCTGCTTTATGAGGAAATTGCGCGAGAGTCTGATTTTTATCTGGATATTAATCGCTATGTGGAAGTGGGGACGGTGGTCGCGGATATGGCGACTGCTGGTAAACCCATCTTAGCCTTCGAGGAAACCAGGCACGGAGACCATGGTCAAAAAGTTTTTTCGCCTAAGGATCTCTTCTTGATGATTGAAACGATTCGCCATTTGGAAGTGGATAGCCTACTTTCTTCTATAGGTATCCATAACCCATAATTTGATTCGAAAAAAGGTTGGCCCGAAGGTCAATGTCATTAAGTTAAGGATTTCGAAAGCTCCTAAATTGAGCTTTCGAAATCTTTTTTTTGCTATACTTAGGCTCAAGGAGGTGGATAGAATGCCAAATCAAGTAAAGAAGCAACTACGAAATAGTATTACTGCTGTGATAAAGCGAGATAGAGAAAGTTTGATTCACAACCCATCTGATTTTACTCGTAATCGGGAACTATCTCTCGATAAAACGGTGAATCTAATCCTTGGTATGTCCGGGAAATCCATTTCTAAAGAATTGTTAGATGCAGATATTTGGATCACGGAATCTGCTTTTGTACAAGCTCGCTACAAGATAAAATCAATTGCTTTCCATAAAATATTCAAAGAATTCACCTTAAAAATCCCTATAAATGACTCAATCCCTATTCTAGCTGCAGATGGAAGTGACGTGAATATTCCTAGAAATCCAAAAGATGAGGGGACCTCTTTTCAAGTTGGTGAAGGAAATAAGCCGTATAACCTGATTCATCTGAACGCATTTTATGACCTTAACACAGGTATTTATACTGATGTCATCGTGCAAGATAAAAGAAGCGTAGATGAGCGACAAGCGGTCATTGATATGATGGAGGTGTCTCCCTTTTGAAACAGCTCTGGTAATCATGGATAGAGGATATGAAAGTTACAACCTTATGGCACATTTTGAGCAAAAAGGATGGAAATATATTATCCGTGTCCAGAATGGTCTGGAATCTTTTGCATCAAGATTTCATTTAC
>NZ_JADXDQ010000045.1:0-14529 GCF_015831295.1 Streptococcus sp. NLN64 | reverse complement strand
AGGGGAAATCCTTTTTTGTCTAGTCGAATGTTTCACCCAATGGGTGAAAAGCAGAACCTTCCAGAAACCCTGTGATCAATACGGTTTCTGGAAGGTTTTTAAGTTAGGTATGAATAATTTGGGTTTATCATTCGAAAATGAAAATAGCCTAGAATCAATACTTCTTAAGATGTGATTCTAAGCTATTCTTATTTGTTCACCCTTTTAAGTAGTGCGAAAAAGTCTTAGTGTTGTCCAAACTCCTATATCTCTTCCTCAATCTGCGTTTCCTGGTGGAAGATTTGTTGCCAGTCTTCGTGGCGACGCCAGATGGTGGTGTGTTGGTTGCCGTTGAGTTGGTAGGAGACGAGTTTTGTTTTTTGGCTGATGGATTTGACTTGGAATTTTTTGAAGGCCATTTCTTGGTGTTTGGCGGCTAGGTAGGCCGTGCGGTCTTGGATTTGGCCGTTTACGGGGATGTAGGTGAAGTCCTCGGCGACGTAGTCGTCGAGGTTTTGTCCGGCTTCGACCTGGCTTTGGTAGAGGAAGAGTTTTTTGAGGAGGAAATCCATGTCTTCATCTTCTGGGATGGGGGAGGGTTCGATGTGGATATCGATGTCGAAGACGCCGTACTGGTCTTGGAGTAGGTGCTCGACTTGGTCGGCAATGGTATGGCTCTCATAGACGGAGAGGTCAGGGTTCATGGCTAGGATGAGGTCTAGGTAAATGTGGCTGCCATAGCTGCGGCCGCGGATTTCTTTGACTTGGTCGATTTTGGGAATGGTGAGGATGCTCTGGGTGTATTGTTCGAGCAGGTCTTCGTTAAAGCCGTCTGAGAGGGAGAAGGTGGATTCTCGGAAGATATCGTAGGCGGTTTTGAGGATGATCATACTGATAAGGATGGCGATGATTTTATCAACCAGATAGAGTTGAAACTGGCTGGCTAGAATTGCCAGGCTGGTTCCTAAGGAAGTAAGGACGTCTGAGAGGTTGTCCAAGGCTGCCGCTTCCAGGGCCTTGGAGTGCACGCGCTTAGCTAGGTTCCGGTTGTAGAGGTAGACACCGGTCATGACAAGGGCGGAGAGGAAACCGACCCACATTGCTTGGGGGTCAAAGCTTTCTTGCTTGCCCTGAATGAGGTCCTGGATACTCTGGAAGAGTACCTGGAAACCAACCAGAAGCATAATCAGTGAGGTTATCAGGCTGGCTAGGTCTTCCATTTTCCAGTGTCCAAATTTGTGGTCTCGATCCGCAGGTTTTTGGGCTAGGCGGAGGCCGATGAGGACGGCGATATTGCCCAGAATATCGGTCATATTGTTAAATCCGTCGGCTGTGATGGAAGCGGACCCGAAGAGATGGCCAGCGATGATTTTGAAGATAGACAGTAGGATATAGGTTGCGATGGCCA
The DNA here is from genome assembly GCF_015831295.1 of Streptococcus sp. NLN64. NCBI lineage: Bacteria > Bacillati > Bacillota > Bacilli > Lactobacillales > Streptococcaceae > Streptococcus > Streptococcus sp. NLN64. The sequence goes on along the minus strand of NZ_JADXDQ010000045.1, from coordinate 13,142 downwards.
GCAGGGCACCGCGTTCCGCCATTTTTAAATTCTGGGTTGGACTGGACATTGGCATTTCCTTTTTTCTTTTTTCAAAAAGTTTAACAAAAGGGGCTTGGAAATTCAATGGCCGAGATTGAAGGATACACTTCGAAAATCAAATGTTACCGTTGTCAGTTTCGCCTTGCCGTACTTTAGTACTGTCTGCGGCTCACTTCCTAGGTTCCATTTTGATTTTCATTGAGTATTAAAGGCGTCAAATGTTATAATGGGGAAAGATATTTTCACAACTACGAGGAGATAAGATGAATCCACTATTAGCGGGTATGAATGAACGCCAGGCGGAGGCGGTTCAAACAACGGAAGGGCCACTTCTCATCATGGCAGGGGCAGGTTCAGGGAAGACGCGGGTGTTGACCCATCGAATTGCTTATTTAATTGATGAAAAAATGGTCAATCCCTGGAATATTCTAGCCATCACCTTTACCAATAAGGCAGCACGGGAGATGAAGGAGCGGGCTTTCGCTTTGAATCCGGCAACCCAGGATACGCTGATTTCAACGTTCCACTCCATGTGTGTTCGCATCTTACGTCGAGATGCGGACCATATTGGATATAACCGTAATTTTACCATTGTGGATCCAGGGGAACAGCGGACCTTGATGAAGCGAATTCTCAAGGAATTAAACTTAGATCCGCAAAAGTGGAATGAGAGAGCTGTTTTGGGGACCATTTCCAATGCGAAGAATGACCTCTTGGATGACCGGGCTTATGAGGCACAAGCTAGTGATATGTATAGCCAGGTTGTTGCCAAATGTTATAAGGCTTATCAAAGTGAATTGCGTCAGTCAGAGGCCATGGACTTTGACGACCTCATCATGATGACTTTGCGTCTCTTTGATCAAAATCCGGATGTCCTGACCTATTACCAACAAAAATTCCAGTACATTCATGTGGATGAGTATCAGGATACCAACCAAGCTCAATACCAATTGGTCAAACTCTTGGCCTCTCGTTTCAAAAATATCTGCGTAGTCGGTGATGCAGACCAGTCCATCTATGGTTGGCGGGGAGCAGATATGCAGAATATCTTGGATTTTGAACGGGACTATAAAAATGCCAAGGTGGTTCTTTTGGAGGAAAACTACCGTTCAACCAAGAAGATTTTGCAGGCAGCCAATGAAGTCATTGTTCACAATAAAAATCGTCGTCCTAAAAAGTTGTGGACCCAGAATCCAGATGGTCAGTCTCTCGTTTATTACCGAGCAACCAATGAGCAGGAAGAAGCCTTCTTTGTAGCCAAAACGATCCGTCAGTTGGTCTTGGAAGAAGGAAAGAATTACAAGGACATGGCGGTGCTTTACCGGACCAATGCCCAATCCCGGACCATTGAGGAAGCTCTGATGAAGTCGGCGATTCCTTATACCATGGTAGGGGGAACCAAATTCTACAGCCGTAAGGAAATCAGGGATTTGGTGGCTTATTTGAATCTTTTGGCCAATCCCAAGGATAATATTAGCTTTGAGCGGATTATCAATGAACCCAAACGGGGGGTCGGGCCAGGAACTTTAACCAAGTTGCGGGATTTTGCTCAGCTCCAAGGCTTGTCCCTTTTTGAGGCAAGTAGCGACTTGATGTTGTCTCCGATTAAAGGGAAGGCGGCTCAAGCCATTGAAGACTTTGCGGTCATGATGAACCGTTTGCGACAAGATTTGGACCGGTTGACAGTGACGGAATTGGTCAATGTGCTTTTGGATGATTCAGGTTATCGTCAGAGTCTGGAAGCCCAGCGGACAGTAGAAGCTCAAAGCCGTTTAGAAAATATTCAGGAGTTTCTATCGGTTACCCAGTCCTTTGATGATGGAGAAAAGGAAGACAATGAGACAGGATTGGATCGTTTAGGGCGCTTCTTGGTTGATTTAGCTCTGAGCTCGGAAGCGGATGAGGGGGAAGTAGAGTTGGCTGAGGTTACCTTGATGACGCTTCATGCGGCTAAGGGATTGGAGTTTCCTTTTGTCTTCCTAATTGGCATGGAGGAAAATGTCTTTCCACTGTCTCGGGCTAGTCAAGATCCAGATGAGCTGGAAGAAGAGCGGCGTTTGGCCTACGTAGGCATTACTCGGGCGGAAGAACGTCTCTTCTTGACCAACGCCAACTCCCGCCTGCTCTATGGGCGGACGGGTTACAATAAACCAAGTCGGTTCTTGAATGAAATTTCTAGTGACTTATTGGATTACCAAGGCTTGGCCAAACCAGCCAATGCGAGCTTCGCGGTCTCCTATACCAATCAAGTTGGACAAAAATTTGGCCAGGGAATGAGTTTAGAGGAAGCGCTACGGATGAGAAAGCAAGCGGTTCAACCCAAGTCGCTTGGTGGTCAAGTCAAACAATCGAAAACATCTGCGACAGCCTGGGAAATTGGAGATCAAGTCTCCCATCGTAAATGGGGGCAGGGGACTGTTTTGGCTGTTTCCGGTTCAGGAGATGCGCAGGAGTTGAAAATTTCTTTCCCAGAGATGGGGGTGAAAAAAGTATTGGCAGCCTTGGCTCCCATTGAAAAACTGTAGGAGAGAGTCATGGAAGGAATTATTGCAGTGAATAAGGCGGCTGGTATGACCAGCCATGATGTAGTGGGCCGGTTGCGTCGTATTTTGAAAACCAAAAAGATTGGTCATGGAGGGACTTTAGATCCCCAAGTGACAGGCGTTTTGCCGATTGCAGTTGGGAAGGCAACCCGGCTCATTGAATACATGCAAGATGGTGGAAAGGTCTATGAAGGTGAGATAACTCTGGGCTATGCGACAACAACTGAAGATGCTTGGGGTGACATCGTGGAGCGCTCAGAAGTTCCTAAGGATGTTAACTCGGAGCTCATTGATCAGTTGATGGCGGAGTTTCAAGGAGAAATGGAACAAGTTCCTCCTATGTATTCAGCTGTCAAGGTCAATGGTCGCAAACTTTATGAATATGCTAGAGCTGGGGAGGAAGTTGAACGCCCAATCCGCCAAGTGACGATTCAAGAGTTTTCCCGCCAGTCAGACCTCCGTTGGGAAGAGGGGGTGCTTCGCTTTGATTTTCGGGTAGTCTGTTCCAAGGGGACCTACGTTCGTACCCTAGCTGTAGATTTAGGGAATAAGCTAGGTTTGGCTAGTCACATGTCCCGCTTGGTGCGAACCCAGTCAGCTGGTCTGACACTAGCAGAGTCTTATAGTTTGGAAGAGCTGGAGAAACTTGTCGAAGAAGGTCAGCAGACCTTCCTGCTTCCCTTAGAATATGGTGCTTCAACCTTGCCAGTCTATGAACTGAGTGCAGAAGAAGCTCAGGAATTGCAGTTTGGTCGTTGGATCAAGGCAGTCAATCAAGAGGAGCGGGTAGCAGCCTTTTATCAAGGGAAGTTAGTAGCGGTACTGGAGAAAAAAGGGGATTCTTGGAAACCTCATAAGGTTTTTGTCTAAGAAGGAGAAATTATGAGAAAATATGTCATTCAAGACTGGCGTGATATTGACCAGACAGAACCGACGATTTTGGTTTTGGGTTACTTTGATGGAATTCACAAGGGGCACCAGCAGCTCTTTCAAAGGGCTCGTCAGCTCGCTGATCAAGAGGGGTTGAAGGTGGCCCTGCTAACCTTCCCAGAATCCCCCCAACTGGCTTTTAGCCGCTTTCGTCCAGAACTTCTGCTTCATCTGAGCAGTGAGGTTCAACGCGAGGAACTCTTGGAATCTGTTGGAGTCGACCTCCTTTATCTGCAGGACTTCACCAGTGAGTTTGGGAGTTTAACTGGTCAGGAGTTCCTGGACACTTACGTTTCAGCCCTCAAGGCTCAGAAGTTGGTGGTTGGTTTTGATTATCATTTTGGGTGTGATCGACAGGGTGCTCAACTCTTGGCCAATTCCTTCCCCGGGCAGGTGGAAGTAATCCCTTCTTATGATTTGGACGGAAAAAAAGTCAGCTCTACACGTATTCGAGCTGCTTTGGCTGAGGGAGAAGTTGAGAAAGTGGCTGATTTACTAGGACGTCCTTACCAGACCTGTGGTATTGTGGTTCATGGGGATGCAAGAGGACGGACCATCGGATATCCGACAGCGAATCTGGCCCCCCTTGACCGAGTGCATATGCCAGCGGATGGAGTTTATGTGGTGGATGTCCATGAAGCAGGGCAGGTCTATCGTGGGATGGCTTCCGTAGGTAAGAATGTGACCTTTGAGGGCGATGAATTGCGCTTTGAGGTCAATCTCTTTGGTTTCTCAGCGGATATTTATGGGCACAGGTTGACCATTGATTGGTTGGGCCGCCTCCGTGACATGGTCAAATTCAACAGTGTACAGGCTTTGATTGAGCAGCTAGAAGAAGATGAACGCCAAGCTAAAGCGTGGAAGGAGCATAGTTAGATGAAACCAGTTATGAATTTGTTTCGAATCGCCATTCATTCTGAGGACAAGGATACTTTTTTAGGAGTCTTGTCTCATTTAGCCAAGTTAACCAAGGAAGTGGAACCGGGATTTCTAAGTCTTTTTGCTTTCCGGAGTCCCGATCAGGAGGATGTCTACTTGATATTGGAGGTCTTTGCTTCCAATCAGGCCTACCTGTCTTACCTCAATTCAGCAACGTATAAGGCCTATCAGGAAGTAACCCAACCCTTGATTCGGGAGCAGGCTTACATTCGGCTGGAAGGGCTAGTCCTCTTGGAAAAACTGAGTGATAAGTTGCCAGAATCCAGCTCTGGTCTACGCCTCTCTCTTTTCCAGGAGGAGCGGCCGAATCCTGAGGCTTTAGATCGTATTCAACGCTTGGCCCAGGACTATGTCCTAAAGCAAATGGGTCTTCACGCCTTTTATTTAGCCTATGATCAACAATCGCCTAAGGATTGGTACCAAGTGGAGATTTTTAGTGACCGTCAGGAAGAAAACCTGTTGGGGGATGAGGCAGGTTTTGATCATGCCCAGGTAACCCTCCGATGGGACCCAAAAGACTTGGTAGATTTTCCACTGGGAGTGGACGTGGTATCGACCCGTGGGGCAGAGCTGGTAGACCTCCTGGTATTTTGACGATCAATCTGATAGGCTTTTCAAAAAAAGACTAGGAATCCCCTTCCATTTTTGATAAAATGGATATAGTATGTAGGTTGGAAGGCGAATCTTACAATGATTACTTTATTCTTATCCCCCAGCTGTACCAGCTGTCGGAAGGCACGGGCTTGGTTGGAAAAGCACGAGGTGCCCTTTCAAGAGCACAATATTATGACCAGTCCTTTGACAGTAGAGGAATTGCGTCAAGTTTTGGCTTTGACGGAAAATGGGACCGATGATATTATCTCGACCCGTTCCAAAATTTTTCAAAAATTAAATTTAGATTTGGATGAATTGCCAATCTCCAAGCTCCTGCAGCTGATTGAGCAGAATCCCAGTCTATTGCGGCGACCAATTATCCTTGATTCGAAACGTCTACAAATTGGTTTTAACGAGGATGAAATTCGGGCTTTTTTGCCTCGGGACTATCGCAAGCAAGAACTAAAAGATGCAACATTGAGAGCGGAGATTGATCGACATGAGGAATCAGTATAGTTATCCGTTTGATGAAAGTTGGAGTACTGAAGAATTGGCTTCGGTGCTCTCTTTTTTCAATCGGGTGGAAGAAGCCTATGAGGGGGGCGTAGAAGCCCGCGATTTTTTAGCTGCCTATCAGAAGTTTAAGCAGGTTGTTCCTGGCAAGGCAGCTGAAAAGACACTAGGACGAGAATTTGAAGCAGTCAGTGGCTATTCTCTCTATCGGGCCCAGCAAGCGGCTAAGGAGCGTGGTTATGGAAAAATTAAACTGGAGATCCGCAGCAAGTAACATCGAAGGCCATTCGTCAGCCTCGCGGTCTCTAAAAGAACAGGTGCAAGCTCGCTTTGAGCTAGCTCAGGATTTGGTTCGGGAGGCGGGAGAGTTTGTAAAGAAGGAGCTAGCTCAGCCTCTAGAAGTCGCCTGTAAGAGTGATCGAACCGATTTGGTGACCAATCTAGATTTGGCGGTCCAAGATATCCTAATCAAGGGAATTTCACAGGTTTTTCCTGAAGATACGTTTTTAGCAGAGGAATTGGAGGAGCAAGCGGACGTCTTTAGCGGAGCGGTCTGGGTTTTGGACCCGATAGATGGGACCAATAACCTTGTGGCCCAGCAGGAAAATTTTGCGATTATGCTGGCATTTTTTAACCACGGTCAGCCCGGTTTTGCGTTTATTTACGATGTGATGGGCCGGATTCTCTTATCTGGAGGTGGTGTCCTGCCCGTTACCTGTAATGGTCAGCCCTTTGAAGGGCAGGCGGCTTGTGTTCGTGTCAACCAGTCCTTGGTGGCAGGGAATTCAGTCATGTTACGGGATAATGCCTTTGGTTTGGCGGATATTGCTAGGGATAGTCTTGGGGTACGGGTCTACGGCAGTGCTGGGATTAGCTTTCTCAAGGTTTTGCAGGGCAAGCTCCTGACCTATGCCTCCTACCTGCAGCCGTGGGATTACGCGGCTGCCTATGTTTTGGCCCCGGCTTTAGGCTACCGTTTTTTGGAGGCTCAGGGGCAGGCCCTTCATTTTCAGGGCAAGCAGCCTGTTTTTCTAGTCCCCCAACATCTAGAGAATTATTTTTTGGAAAAAATAAGAGGAGGTGGCCGTGATGCCTTTTCCGGCAGGATTTAAAGAGAAGTACCAGGAAATCTTGGGATCGGAAAATGCAGCCTTCCTAGCGACCTTTGAAGAAGAAGCTGTTTCGGGTTTTCGTGTCAATCCCTTAAAGGAGGCTATCCAGCTTCCGGAAGGGGCAGAAGCGATTCCGGATATGCCGTGGTCCTATTATGGAAAAGTATCAGGCAAATCCCTGCAACATGTCACGGGACAGGTTTATTCCCAGGAGCCAGCGGCTCAGATGGTTGTCGATGCAGCGGGGATTGAACCAGGCATGAAGGTCTTGGACTTGGCCGCGGCCCCGGGAGGCAAATCGACCCACATTTTGTCTTATCTCAACAATCAAGGTGTCTTAGTCTCTAATGAAATTTCTCCCAAAAGAGCGAAAATTCTAGTAGAAAATATGGAGCGCTTTGGGGCTCAAAATGCGGTGGTGACCAATACAGATGCACCGGCTCTCAGCAAGGTTTTTAAAGGCTTCTTTGATGTGATTGTCCTGGATGCTCCTTGCTCGGGCGAGGGGATGTTTCGGAAGCAGCCGGAGGCGATGGACTACTGGACTCCGGATTATCCGAGCCAGTGTGCCAGCCTTCAGCGAGAGATTTTAGAGGCTGCTGTCACCATGTTGGCTCCGGGTGGGCGTCTTGTCTATTCAACCTGTACTTGGGCTCCGGAGGAAAATGAGGAAATTGTGGCTTGGTTGCTGTCAGAATATGATTTTGAGTTGGAGCCAGTCCCGCTTAAAAATGGGATGGTTACAGGCTTGAATCAAACGGAGACTGCTCGAATGTATCCAAATCACTTCAAAGGGGAGGGACAATTTCTAGCCCGTTTGCATTATCGAGGGGAAAATAAGGCTAAGAAAAACAAGCCCCCTCGCAGCAATCTGAGAGCGGACCAAAAAAAATTGTGGCAAGCCTTTGAAAAAGAGCACTTGAAGGAAGACTTGCAAGGAGTCCTGCAAACATTTGGGGATGAGCTCTATCTTTTACCCGAGATCTTGCCAGCTCTGGAAAAAATTCGGATTGCGCGCAACGGGCTCCATCTGGGGACCTTTAAGAAAAAACGCTTTGAACCTAGTTTTGCCTTAGGCATGGCTCTGAAACCGAGCCAGTCTCAGAAAATTTATGAGTTACCAGAAGAAGAATTTCCAGTCTATGTAGCTGGCCAAAGCCTACCAGCCCATGGCAATCCGGAAAATGGCTGGTACCAATTGGTGTGTGGCCACAATGGTTTGGGCTTTGTTAAAATTAGCCAAGGGATGGTCAAAAACCACTATCCCAAGGGATTACGTTTTCAATAAAGGGGAAGTTATGACAGAATTACGACGTTTGTATCCAGCGTTTCAACCAGAACACTATGCTTTGGATTTAAGAATTGAGCGTAAAGCTCGCACTTTTAGCGGTCAGGTGACCATTCAGGGACACTTGTCAGGGAGTGACTTGTACTTGCACCAAAAGGACTTGGACATTCTTTCCATCGTGGTTGCGGGGCAGGAGCGTGACTTTGTCGTCGATCAGGAAAATGATTTGGTGACGGCATCTGGTCTTGAGGCTGGGGATGTTGAAGTTGTGGTCACCTATCAAGGGATCATTAACGACCGCATGACAGGTATTTACCCATCTTACTATCGTTTGGATGGACAAGATAAGGAAATCATTTCAACCCAGTTTGAGAGTCATTTTGCACGGGAAGCTTTTCCTTGTGTGGATGAGCCAGAAGCCAAGGCAACCTTTGATTTGACCTTGCGTTTTGACCAAGCAGAGGGAGAAATTGCACTTTCCAATATGCCGGAAGAGGAGCCGGGACGAGGCGTTGAGACAGGTGTTTGGACCTTTGAACGAACACCTCGGATGTCCACTTACCTCATGGCTTTCGGTATTGGTGACCTTCAGGGAATCACGGATCGCACGGAACGGGGAACCTTGGTTGGTGTCTATGCCAGCAAGGCTCATCCAGAGAGAAATCTTGCATTTGCCTTAGATATTGCCAAGCGTGTGATTGCATTTTACGAGGATTACTTTGATGTTCCTTACCCAATCCCTCAATCTCTCCACTTGGCCTTGCCTGATTTTTCTTCAGGGGCTATGGAAAACTGGGGCTTGGTAACCTATCGTGAAGTCTATCTTTTGGTGGATGCCAACTCAAGTTTCCATAGCCGGCAACAAGTGGCCTTGGTGATTGCCCATGAGGTAGCCCATCAATGGTTTGGAAACTTGGTGACGATGGAATGGTGGGATGACCTCTGGTTGAACGAAAGTTTTGCGAATATGATGGAGTATGTCAGCGTGGATCGTCTGGAACCGGGTTGGAACATTTTGGAAGACTTCCAAACAAGTGGTATTCCGCTTTCCCTTCGTCGGGATGCGACCGATGGTGTGCAATCGGTTCATGTGCAGGTTAACCATCCAGATGAGGTCAACACCCTCTTCGATCCTGCCATTGTGTATGCCAAAGGTAGCCGTCTCATGCACATGTTGCATCGGTGGTTGGGAGACCAAGTCTTCTCCAAAGGCTTGGGAGCTTATTTCCGTAAACACCAATATGGCAATACGGTTGGGGCTGACCTTTGGGCAGCCTTGGAAAGCGCTTCTGGAAAAGAAGTGGGAGCCTTCATGGAATCTTGGTTGGAGCAACCGGGGTATCCGGTTGTGACCGTTTCTCTAGAGGGCGATGATCTTGTTCTGACCCAGGAGCAATTCTTCTTGGGACAAGGTGAAGATAGGAATCGCCTCTGGCATATTCCACTGAACAGCAACTGGCAGGGTTTGCCGGATATGATGACCGAGAAGACCTTAGTGATTCCAGGCTATGCGGACTTGGCAGCGGCTAATGAGGCTGCGGGTGCCCTTCGCCTGAATGATGGCAATACAGCGCATTATATCTGTGATTACCAAGGTCAGGTGGGAGCAGCCCTGTTTGAGAATTTGGCTGATTTGGATGCCATCAGTCGTTTGCAGCTGATCCAGGAGCAGCAATTATTGGCAGAAGCGGGTCGAATTTCTTATGCTTCCTTGATTGCTTTAATGGAGAAATGGCCAGAGGAGAAGGCCTTTATCGTTCTATCCGCCTGGGCTAATGTCGTCCGTGCTTTGGCTCGCTTCCTCGAAGAAGATAAGTCCGCACAAGCTGCCTTGAACCAGAAAGTAGCCCAGCTCTTTGGACCGTCTATCGAGTCCTTGGGCTTGGAGCCAAAAGCTGGTGAGGCAGAGCAGGATGAATTGGTTCGCCAAGTGGCCTTGGCCCAATTGGTGGAAGCTGGTGATGCCCCAGTCATGGCAGGAGTTGCAGCCCTTTATGAACAGTATAAGGACAATTTGGAGGCGACACCTGCTTCCATCCGTTCCCAAGTGTTGGTCAACCAAATGAAGTCGGCTGAGTCAAAAGAGTTGGTAGAACGCTACCTTGATTTGTATCAAAATGCAACCGATGGAACCTTCCAGCGGCAATTGGCAAGTGCTCTCTCCTATGCTCAAAAGGAAGAACATTTGCAAGAGCTGCTATCAAAATGGCAGGATAAATCGGTGGTGAAACCACAAGATTTGGCCCTTTCTTGGTACCGGGCTTTCTTGCTTCAAACCAAGGCTAGTCCTCTGGCTTGGGAGTGGGCTTGTCAACATTGGGACTGGATTGTGGATGCCTTGGGAGGAGATATGTCCTTCGATAAATACATCATCTATCCGGCCAATAGTTTCCATCGTCGGGATCAATTGCAGGCTTATAAGGATTTCTTCCAACCGAAAGTGGAGGATATGGCCATGCAGCGGAATATTCTTATGGGGATCAATGAAATTGAGGCGCGTGTCGCCTTAATGGAACGGGACCAAGCACAAGTATTGGCAGCTCTTAAAGGATATTAGGATTTTTTAAGTTTCCGCAGTTAAAATAGGGATGGAATACGTAACTAAATTAAAAATAGAACACTCGAAAAAATTCAAAGAGATGATTCGGAAAGCCGATGACGGTTGTTCAACAGGTCTGGGAGACCTGTTGAATACTATCGATAAAACGCGTGCAAAGCAGGCAATCAATAAGTTCACCGTCAGGATTGACAAGGTCAGAATTTGAATTTTGATGAGTAGAAGAACAACAGGAAAAGGCTTGGAACCTATACAGGCTCCAAGCCTTTTTGAAAGAGGGGAAGTTATGATTAAGATTTTGTTGGTCGAAGATGACTTGAGCTTATCCAATTCGGTCTTTGATTTTTTGGATGACTTTGCGGATGTCATGCAGGTTTTTGATGGAGAAGAAGGTCTCTATGAGGCGGAATCTGGAATCTATGACCTCATCCTTTTGGATTTGATGTTGCCAGAAAAAGATGGTTTCCAAGTTCTCCAAGAATTACGAGAGAAGGGTGTCACAACTCCTGTTCTGATCATGACAGCCAAGGAAAGCTTGGAGGACAAGGGGCATGGATTTGAGTTGGGAGCAGACGATTACCTAACCAAACCCTTCTACCTTGAAGAGCTGAAAATGCGTATTCAAGCCTTGCTTAAGCGTTCAGGGAAGTTCAATGTCAATCAGCTGACTTATGGAGACATTGAAGTCGATCTCAATACCAATAGCACCAAAATGGCAGGGAAGGATGTCGAACTGTTGGGGAAAGAATTTGATCTCCTAGTCTACTTCCTACAAAATCAAAATGTGATTCTGCCCAAATCCCAAATTTTTGACCGAATCTGGGGCTTCGATTCGGATACCACCATATCTGTAGTTGAGGTTTATGTGTCCAAAATTCGGAAGAAACTTAAAGGTAGCGATTTTGCAGAACACTTGCAGACGCTTAGAAGTGTAGGATATATTTTGAAGCATGAAGAAGGTTAGAGAAAAAGTTAAATCCGCTAATTTTCCCTATTTTATTCGCTATGTTACCGTTTTTACATTGATTTTTGGTGCAATGACCTTGCTGATTCTTCAGATCATGCGATCCGGTATTTATGGTTCCGTTGATGCGACCTTGAGAAATTATAGTCAGAATTCTGAAGCGACGGTTTTAGCTGCCCTACGCTCTTTAAATGATTACACAGAGAATGTTGCAGGCATTGAGAAGGATCTTAAAAACATTGAGGCCCCACTTTCAGCGAATTCAGAAGTACTTTTGTTTAATGAAAATGGGGAAGTCCTATCGACGAATAGCCATTTGGTTGATACTAGCAATCTCACCTTGGATGCTAAGAAAAAATTTCATCAGATTCGTCAGGTTGAAATGAAAACAACCTTTGGAAAAAAAGAAAAATTCCGTGAAATCTGCTTTCCCCTAGAGCTGGCACAACCCATTGAGGGGATTGCCTACGCAGCAGTTTTAATCAATACCAGCCAAATTGAATCGACAAACCAAAGCAATGAGAAAACGGTTATGATGGTTCTGTTTATTTTCTGGTTGATTTCAATTCTCGCTAGTTACTACCTGGCTAAATTAACGATGGCCCCGCTGTTAGATAGTATGCAGAGACAGAAAACCTTTATTGAGAATGCCAGCCATGAGCTCCGCACGCCACTAGCTGTTCTCCAAAATCGCTTGGAAGGACTCTTCCGCAAACCCCAAGCAACAATCTTGGATGAAAGCGAATCTGTTGCGGCTAGCTTGGAAGAAGTTCGGAATATGCGTAAACTGACGACCAACCTCCTGAGTATGGCTCGTCGGGACGATGGAATCGATCCTGTTTTTGAGACAATTGATACCAAATTTTTTGAAGATATTCTGGAAAATTTTGCCCTCGTTTCCGAGGAAAATGGAAAGGATTTCCAGTCTATTAATGAGTTTCAAGGCCAAATTCAGTCGGACAAGGTTTTGTTAAAGCAGGTTCTGACCATCCTCTTTGACAACGCCATGAAGTATACGGAAGAGGACGGTCAGGTTGGAATCCGTCTCTTCCCTCAAGACCGTAATGGAGATTTAAGGATTCAAGTCTGGGACAATGGAATTGGAATTCCTGACACCGAAAAAGCTCGCATCTTTGATCGTTTTTACCGCGTCGACAAAGCTCGAACCCGCCAAAGTTCTGGCTTTGGTCTAGGTCTCTCCTTAGCTAAACAAATCACTGATGCCTTGAATGCAGATATCCAAGTCAGGGATAACAACCCTAAAGGAAGTATCTTTGACCTCACCCTCAGTAAAGAGGGCAAAAAACGCTACGGTGGACGCAGGAAGGCGAAGAAAGAAAGTAAAAATAAAGAGAATAACAAAACAGGTTAGGGTGGTTTCCTAACCTGTTTTGTACTATGCTGTTGAAATTTACCATCTCAAAGGAACGTCGTTATATTTGGGAAATGGGATGGGGAAAATGACAGATTCTTTTTTGTAATTTTGAGCTAAGGAAAATAGACAATTATACTCAGAGTGAAAACTTGAAAAAAGAAAAAAGCTCCCAGGGAGCTCAATGTCATTAAGTTAAGACCTAGAATTTAGAATAAGACCACATTTGAAAGCTCATAATTACATCAGACTTTCAAATGTGGTCTTTTTGTGCACGCCAAATAAAGGTTTTTGTGACCTTTTTTAAAA
>NZ_JADXDQ010000044.1:0-14641 GCF_015831295.1 Streptococcus sp. NLN64 | reverse complement strand
TTGAAAATCTAGTGAAAATTGGTTGAAAAACATCATTTTTCGCTAGCTCTTTTCAGTGCGCCCTTTTTTCTGAAAAAAAGAGTAACTGCTCAGAACTTTGAACTTGACTTTTCACCACTAGACTTTCATCTACATATAATCTGGAAATTCAAAATGGGTGAGATATTTTTTTAAATATTGATTTAGTTTATCATCCTCTACTAATTCCAATAAACGAAAAGCCACTTGCCTATTCCGTTTTGTGGAACAAAGTAGAATACTCCTAACTAGTTCATCAATATTGTTTGGAGAAAGTCTCAGAAACTCCAAAAATTGAGGTTCAGAGTAACCATTATTAAATATTTCAGAAAACTTTCTGGATATCTCGTCACTTGATCCATATTTTGTCAAATAAAATTTCCAGAGATCAACATCTTGAGGTGTTTGACTCAAACATTTTTCCAATATTAATTTCTTTTTATCAAATCATCTTCTAATATTGCTGCGTAGTTTTTAAAGACTAACGACTCTGCATAGTCTATATCTACATTATTCAAAAATCTATCCACATCAAGTTTTTTTGACAAATAATTTGTACTGCTCTCCTTAGAAGAAAAATAAAGCAGATAAAAACTATAGCTATTCCAATAATCGTACTTGCTTACATTATTTTTTTCAAGCTCTAATAAATATTTTTCAACTAATTGCTTATCTCCTTCCCTTACTCCAAGATTAATCAAGATTTTTTGTAAAAGCCAAGATTCATACTTATCCTCAGTACTTAAAAATAAATTTTCAATCTCTGTTAAACTTATCTTATCATTTTCGAAAATAGAGCAATATATAGAATAAATTTTATATAATATAGAATCTTCATATGTAAATGAATCATATAGTCCTCTCTTAATCCTACTGCGCATCAAGTCAGCAGAAATAGTTTGAGTATCCTGCACCAAATTCGAAAGTTCTACATATTTAATATTAATATTGGTCACAAAATCTAGAACAGAAAAAATATATTTGGAATATGAATCAAGTCCATCTTTGTTCTGACATTCCACAAAAATATTACTATAAACTCCCATACTTAGATCGATTAACAAAGCCGAAAGAACGTTACAGATGTATCTACCAATGATTAAATTTGTTGGTGAGGAAATATTCTTCTCAGTATTCATATATTTATTTTCACGCCATCTCTCATCAGATAACATATTTAAAGTATTATTGTGCCTTAGCAAAAATTCATCACATTTACGAAACCCTTCTAGAATTTGGTTGTTTTGAAAATTTAAGAACAGAGTCTTACTCAATTTTTTCAACCTCCCACTTCAATTTTTCAATGCTAAAATAACCTCTATATTGATAATAGATTGGTTTCTTATTTTCAATATAATTTTTTATTTGTTCAGCAATTACAAATGATGCTTGTATAGAAACTGTGTAATCTGACTTTTCCAATATTTGACTCAGAATTAATTCTTCATCTAAAATATCATGCCGATAATCCATATTGTATGTATTATTTGGATAATAAAATTCAGGTAATGCGATTACATTACTCAGATATCCATAATTCAATATACATGGTTTTTCTAATATGTTGCAAACAGAGGTCACAATTCTACACAACTCTTTGGATGAAGGTTTATCGGCACATTGCACAATTAAATCGATATCTTCCTCCAAACAAATAGCCAACAGTTCATCCAAATTAGATACAAATTGCTTGTAACATTTAATATTTTTTTGGGGAAATCTATTTTTCAAAGCTTGAGCTTTGTACTCCCCAATCTCATGTTCTAGATAAACCTGTCTATATAGATTTGATATCTCAACAATATCAGGATCTACCAATATTAAGTTTTTAAAAATATCATTTCTACAAAGTGCTTCTACAGTAAAGCCACCTGTAGTACCTACTCCAACTACCAAAATATTAATTTTTTTCTGTATAGCATCCTTTTCCAGAACTCTTACAATTTTCTGTTCTATAAAAAAAGATAACATTTCATCAATACATTGAGAGGTTAGAAAACTAAAAACTGTTTTAAGCTCATCAAATGTTCGAGGTTCCTTTAAAAATAGTAATATCTCATACAATGACCGCTGAAACTCAACTGTAAAATATTTACCCGAAGAGTAATTTCTTATTATTAGTTTATTGTTATTGTTACTTTTAAAAACTTGAATACCGTCATTAACTTGTAATTGTTTCACTCTAACCCCTCCAAAATAGAGGTTGGAGCAAACTGCTCCAACCCCTCAAAGTAAAATATATAAAACTAATGCAGATATTTTCAAGGTCACCTCAAAAAGACATTTTCTTTCAAATCTAAACGTATATTTAATAGAGTTTCGACAGTCTATTTTGAACAAAAATCAGAGTTTTTAGAGGTCCCCCTACTTATTCCAAGCGGAAATATCAATAATCCATATGTCCACCTAATTCCAAGTCTGCCAAGAATTTCCCATCTGAGTAGCTGAAACAATGATTTTCATGTCTGATAAATCAATTGTTTCTTGTTCTTGCTTCATTTCAAAAGTAAAATCTTTATTTTCTTCAGTAATCATAAGACATCCTCCTTTCAGTGCTTTTTGTGTTTTTTTCCCGGTGAGGAGAAATCACAGAAAACCTCATTTAAATAAAATAAAAAGTATCACTACAACGAAGTTCTATAAGCTTCCAATCGTCAAGTCACCAATATTTTTATAACTTAATTTTTTAAAATAAAAGTTTTAGATGTACCTTAAAAGTTTCAATACAGTTGACTTGGTCCCTAAAATATCTTTATTAAACTGCTAATATATTTGTAATTGATATTATAATTAGTTTAACATTTCAAATAGGAAAATAGACAGTAAAATAAAGTTTAATTATAAAAAGAACCATCATCATACATTTATTCTAGGTCCTTAAACTTTTTTCAAAAAAATATTGACAAGTGGTAATCTCTCATTTATAATTTGTCTATACAAGTTTAAAAAACGCTTTCAAAAGGAGATCTTATGAAAAACGATGTTTCTAAAATCGTTGAAGCCATTGGTGGCAAGGACAACATCAACAGTGTAACCCACTGTGTGACCCGTCTTCGCTTTATTCTAAAAGATGAAGGCCAAGTAGATGAGTCTGCTCTCGATCAAATTGATTTGGTTAAGGGACAATTCTCCGCCAACGGTCAATACCAAGTCATCATCGGTCCTGGTATCGTTGATAAAGCTTACGATGAATTGGTAGCTCAAACAGGTGCACAAGCTGTGTCTAAGGAAGAAGCCAAGGAACAAGCTGCCCAAGATTTGAACCCACTTCAAAAATTGGTAAAATTGTTGGGGGATGTTTTTGTACCAATCCTACCAGCGATCATTTCTTCTGGTTTGCTTTTGGGGATTAACAATGTTCTTACTCAACCAGGAATCTTTGGAGCGCAATCCATTGTTGAAATGTATCCTGGTTTCGCTGGATTTGCTGGTATTGTGAACTTTATCGCAGCAACATCCTTTATCTTTATCCCAGCTCTTGTTGGTTGGTCAGCTATGACCCGCTTCGGTGGTTCTCCACTCTTGGGGATCGTTCTTGGTTTGGTCCTTTGCCACCCTGGATTGACTTCTCAATATGCTTTGTTTGATGCAAACACTGGTGGACTTGCTGAAATTCCAACTTGGGATCTCTTCGGTATTCCTGTTCAACAAATGAACTACCAGGCTCAAGTTCTACCATCTCTCTTTGCGGCTTTCATTTTGGCTAATGTGGAACAATGGTTGAACAAACGTGTTCCAGATAGCTTGAAACTCTTGGTGGTTGCTCCTGTTTCACTCTTGGTTACTGGTTTCCTTGCCTTCACAGTTATTGGTCCTGTGACCATGTGGTTGGCGACTCAAATCACAAACATCATGATGGCTATCTTCAGTACAGCTGGCTGGTTGGGAGGTCTCATCTACGGTACCTTCTACGCACCGCTTGTTATCACTGGTATGCACCACATGTTCCTCCCAGTTGACCTTCAATTGGTGGCATCTGAAAATGGAACCTTCTTGTGGCCTATCCTTGTTATGTCTAACGTAGCTCAAGGATCTGCAGCCCTTGCTATGATGTTAATTTTCCGTAAAAACAAAGATAGCAAAAACGAAAGCATGGCGCTTACTTCTGCCATCTCTGCATGGTTGGGAGTTACTGAACCAGCCATCTTCGGGGTAACTCTTCGCCATAAAGCTGCCTTCCTAGCAGCAATGGTTTCAGCCGGAATTGCCGGAGCCCTTCTCGGTTCTGTACCAGTTCTTGCTAACTCTGTCGGAATCGGTGGTATCCCTGGTATCCTCTCCATCGTTCCACAATATTGGGGTATTTTCGCCCTTGGATTGGCTATCGTTATCGCTCTTCCAATTGTTCTAACATTTGTTTTCATTCGCTTTGAGAAGAAGAAATAAGATTCATAGGGGTGGGTTTCAAGAAACCCCACCCCTTTTTTTAGAAAGGTGTTTTCATGAAAGATTCAATATTTTCCAAAGTTGTTTACCAAATTTATCCTAAATCCTTTAACGATAGCAACGGCGATGGTTTTGGGGATTTGCCGGGTATTATTGAGAAGCTTCCTTATTTGAAAAAATTAGGAGTAGATATTCTCTGGCTCAACCCTTTCTATGTGTCTCCTCAAAATGACAATGGTTATGACATCGCGGATTACCGGGCCATCGATCCCCGCTTCGGAACCATGGAAGACTTTGAGGAATTGGCCCGCCAAGCCAAGGAACTAGGGATGGGAATCATGCTGGATATGGTGCTCAACCACACGTCAACAGAGCACGAGTGGTTCCAAAAAGCACTAGCCGGTGATGAAAAATACCAAGCCTACTACTATATCCGGGAACCTAAGGAAGATGGGAGCCTTCCAACCAACTGGCAATCCAAATTCGGTGGGCCCGCATGGCAACCTTTCGGCAACACAGGCAAGTATTACATGAACCTCTACGATAAAACCCAGGCAGACTTGGATTGGCATAATCCAGAAGTTCGTGAGGAACTCTACGATGTCGTCAACTTCTGGCGGGAAAAAGGAGCCTCTGGCTTCCGCTTTGACGTGATCAATGTGATTGGTAAGGATGAACTTCTTGTGGATAGTCTCAATGAGCAACAAGAAAAAGGGCTCTATACGGACACCCCAATTGTCCATGACTACTTGCAAGAAATGAACCAGGCTAGCTTCGGACAGGATCCCACTATCGTAACGGTCGGTGAGATGTCCTCAACCACCATTGACAACTGTATCCTTTACACCAGACCCGACCGTCATGAGCTCTCTATGACCTTTAGTTTTCACCACCTAAAAGTCGACTACAAAGATGGCGACAAATGGCAAAACCAGGCTATGGACTTCGCAGAGTTGAAACGAATTCTCAACGACTGGCAGGTAGGAATGGATCAAGGTGGCGGCTGCAATGCGGTCTTCTGGAATAATCATGATCAACCACGCGCTCTAACCCGCTTCACCAACGACCAAGAATACCGAGTGGAGTCTGCCAAAATGTTGGCTCAAGCCATCCACATGATGAAGGGGGTCCCTTACATCTATATGGGGGAAGAAATCGGAATGACGGATCCAGGCTTCACAAGCATGGACCAGTACAAAGATATTGAAAGTATCAATGCTTACCAAATGCTCTTGGATCGAGGCTTGACTGCCGAAGAAGCTTTTGAAGTTATTCAAGTTAAATCCCGTGACAACAGCCGGACACCGATCCAATGGGATACGTCTGAGAATGCAGGATTCACCACCGGTCAACCTTGGCTAGCAGTTGCAAACAACTACCAAGAGATTAATGTTGAACAAGAATTAGCTCAAGGAAGCATCTTCTCTTACTACCAAGACTTAATCCGCCTCCGCAAAGAGTTGGCTATTATCCAGGAAGGTTCTTACCAACCGCTCTTGACCGATCACCCACAAGTATTGGCTTACAAGCGTCATTTGGGGGATCAAGAATTGATTGTCTTCAACAACTTCTATGGCCAAGCAACAACTGTCCCAATGGAAGGCACCAACTACGAGTACCTCCTAGGAAATTACGGCCAGCGAGAAGCTGAACAGTCCTTGGAACTCCGTCCGTATGAGACCGTCGCTTTCCTGAGTCGTTAGCCTATGACTGAAAAAAAGTACCAGGTCATCTATGACCAACTAAAAAATGAAATCCGACAAGGCAGTTACAGCCAAGGGGAACTACTCCCTTCTGAGATGGACCTCTGCCAGCACTTTGAGACTTCTCGCGAAACCCTTCGCAAATCCTTACAGCTCCTACAAAACGATGCTTACATTCAAAAAATTCGTGGGAAAGGATCCATTGTCATCTACGATCCTTCCCTCAATTTTGAATTAGCCAGTCTAACCAGTTTCCAAGAAATCAACGACGGCCTCAACCACGCCTACAAAACTCAAGTTGCTGTCTTTGAAAAAATCAAGGCCAAAGACTACCCACATGTCAAATCCGCTCTGCAACTAAGAGACTTTGACACCATCATCCGGGTGGTTCGCCTTCGAAAAAAAGGGGCCAAGGTCAACATCGTTGATATTGATTTCTTTAACCCCCAACTCATAACGGGACTTACAGAGGAAATCGCCCAGAAGTCCATCTACCACTACATTGAACAAGACTTGGGCTTGGTCATTAGCCACTCGGCTAAAACCATTACTTTCCAACCAGCCAATCAAGTTCTCCAGGACTACTTCCAAAATCTGGATCCAGCTTACCTAGCCCTGGTGGAAGCAACCGTCTTCCTAGGTGACGGTCAGCCCTTCCAGTACAACCAATCCCACCATAGACCCTCGTCCTTCAAGTTCACCAATTTTTCTCGAAGACAACCATAAAGAAAACACACGATAAAAATCTTACCCTCTGTGAAAGAAAAGGCAATGTTTTTATCGTGTGTTATTTTATATGCAAAAGACGGCTAATATCAAAGTTCTTTTCCGTTAAGGTAGTTAGACGATTTGCAATGCTTCAATTTATTCGAGAAAAAGTTCCAGAATAAGTTTCTGCATAATTTGGAACTAAATAGATTGAATTTGCAGCGGTGTCATAAGAAAATCGTGGTAACCCTGAAGTATGAGCATCATTAGAGGTAGGGCTAATAAAAGCAGTATCTTGCCAATAACCATAACCATTCAAAATGTAGAGATCACGACTTAATTGCTGACGTGCCTCTTCTGAAATGTGTTCTCCTTCAGCCATTTGAATAGCAAGAGATCCATTCGCTCCAACTGTGATTTGATTACCATACTCATCTTGCCATGTTCCAGCTAGTGATGAAAAGTCGCCAGCAAGGAATGGTTCTGGATTATAGGGAACATCTGGAAGATTTCCCTGTGAACCAACAACACCGTCTGATGATTTGCTCTGAACTGGCGTCTCAGTACTTACGGATGCTCCATCTGCTTCACCCTGTTCTACAGTTGAGCTAGGTGTAACAGAGTAAGAGGAATTTTCCTGATTTGCTGCACCAGTAGATTTTTCACTATTATTAGAAGACTTCTTAGTTGAACTCGTTACCTTGCTTACTGATGAACTTGATTGTTGTGTCTTGCTTAAGGAGCTAGATACTGTAGATTCAGATTGTCGGTTATTAGAACAACCAGCCAAAACAAGCAGGGCTAAAAGTGTAATAGTTGTCTTTTTCATCGATAGACCTTTCTTTAAATGAAACAAGATTCATTTCTCCTTTGTTTTTACTTTTTCTTTTCACTGGTCCAACATCTAAAGGGCACCTCGAAAAACTCCGGTTTTGCATCAAATCATGTCGTAGAAATCTTGATAAATCAATGTTCGAATTTTTAAGAGTTTAGTTTTTAGAGGTGCCCTAAACCAGCGAAATCAGTTTATAACAAAAAAGACTTCCTTATAAAATTGTTACGAATCCGTAACAAGAGAAATAGTATCCTTAATTTGACCCTCTAGATTGTAACATTCGAGAAATTGAGCGATTCGTAAACATTCCTCCAGATCCTTCATTGCCCCCTTGTTACCTTGCATGTAGCGCATTTGAGCTTTGATAAATTTCAGTTGCAGTCGAGCCATTAGATTGTTCTCTAATATTGAAAGGTTATCTAGCTGCCGAATAAACTTAGCAGTGACTGTAAATTCTTCACGATCCAAAAGAATTCCGGCAAGATTCAATAAAATCAAGTAAATTCTATTTCTATTTTCAGGTATTGTATTATAAAATTGAGTTTTTTGAATGATTTCTAATCCAAATATCTCAATCGCTCTAGACTCCAGCGCTTGTCCACATGAACCCAGAATCCAGAGTTCAAACAAACACCAATCCGAAATTCCCATCAGATAGTCCGCGATAACTTCTTTATCTTTTTCAGAAATAAGGTAGCGTTCATCACACCGATTCAACATAACCTGAACGACTGAAATCATTACACGATCCGACGCTCTTCTTTCAGTCTTATACTTTTCTTCATAATTCGCCTGTAAATTTAGGAAATAAGATGCATTTTTGTTTAAAAGTGCTTGATTAAAATCAATTGTTACCCTCGGATCCTCTTCTTGATAATAAACATGATAAAAATTCCAAAACTCACCTAGAAGTACATCCATCCGTTGTAGACAGGCCATAAATTTTGAAAGAGAAATATCATTTTCTCCTTTTTCAAAGCGAGAAATCTGAGCAGCCGAAATATCTTGTCCTGCCACTTCCCGAATGGATAAATTTTTAGAATTCCGAATCATTTTGAAAACACGACCATATTTATTCATTTAAACACTCCTGTTACAAATACGTAACACATTCTAAATTTCTATTTCTTTATTATAAAATAATTGTATGTGAATCAAATTACAAATTCAAGAGGAGAAACAACAACATGAAAAATTTTTTGTTCTATTTAATATTTCAGCTATATTGCTTCTTAACACTGTTCAACAATCTTCAAAAACAATTGTCAGTAAGAATACCTCATCAACTATTTCAGTTCGCTCAATTGTGAATACCTTAGACTGGTAAAAGTTAATACATAAGAATCACGCCGCATAGATTTATCTGATAGTCTTCAAATTTCTTTAAAATCAACAAAGATATACTCTTTTAGTTTATCTTTTATTACTGTGTTAGTTCGTCTTGCCGTACTTCATACTCATTGAATTTCAAAATCTGACTTTGTCAAGCCTCTTTGATGAACTTTTTGATTGCGTGCTTTACATGCCTTATCGATAATATTCAACAGATCTCCCAGACCTGTTGAACTACCGTCATCGGCTTTCCTAGTCATCTCTTTGAAAGATTCGAGTATTCCGATTTTGAAGTTAGTTAAGTATCAGTACTGTCTACGACTCGCTGCCTTGTACTAAAAACAAACTAAACGACTATAACTTATAATTCAAGATATTCTCTATTTTCAATGATATCTAGCTACTATGAAAAGGAGCAAGTTCAAGTCTTGCCCCTTTTTCTGTACATTCTTATTTTTTATTAAGCCATTGAAGGTTCAAAAGTTCGTTTATTTCAAGAAAAGCGTTTTCAACCCGCGCCTGCGTTTCGGCATCGAGTTGGCCCTCATAGCGACCACCTTTCAAGAAATCTTCTACAACCAAGGTTTGGTAGAGGTATTGAGGGAATCCCGCTTGCGAATAGGTTCCTTTCTCGACTCGATTCACCCAGGTTGGGTGGCCTTTGACAGATTTAATCCGAGTCTTTTGGCCCTGTTTCTCCACTTCTACATCCATGAGGACCCCACGCTCCGTCCATTCGGAGTTGGCCATTCCATCCAGGCTCTCGATTCGCTGATTGGAAATGAAATTGCCCATAGAATAGATGATGAACTTGTTTTCCCCATCTTTTTCAATCATTTCAGTTGGTTCTGGAACATGCGGGTGGCCACCGAATACCAGGTCAGCGCCCCAGTCTACCATCTTACGGTATAGTTCAACCTGTTCCTCGGTCGGCTCCAAGCGGTATTCCTCGCCCATTTGCGGCATGACAATCGTGAGGTCCGCCTCTTTCTCGGCCCGCTTTATTTCCGCCTCCATTTTCTCCTGATCCAAATCAGAGAGAACTGCCCCATACTCTTCTGGGCTCAGCCCAGCTTCCAACCCATTAAAACCATAAGCATAGGCTAGGAGCGCAATCTTAATGCCATTGACCTCCTTGATAAGCAAGGGAGCCTGATCGCGTGCTTGATCAGGATAAACGCCAATGGGGGTAATACCAGCGTCTTTGAAGGCTTGGGCAGTAGTCGCCACGCCTTCTAAGCCCGAATCTAAAATATGGTTGTGGGCCAGGTCCATGGCATCGTAGCCAGCATCTTTCATAGCCTCTACCACTTGGGGAGGCGCATTAAAGAGCGGGTAACCGCTCAAGGGATAGTCCGGGTTAATGGTTCCTTCAAAATCGCCAATGGCCAGGTCAGCTTGTTCTAACCAGGGTTTGACATAGGTAAAGTTTTCAGAGAAATCATAGCTGCCATCAGCCTGCTCTACAGAATAGTAGAGAAGGTCATGGTAGAGCAAATCACCGTGTGCCATAATCCGAGCTTGGGTCGCCTGACTGTCTTCCTGACCCTTTACTAGTTCCTGAACATAAGGACGACCAAAGTAGACTCCTAACCCCGCCAGGGTCACCGTTGTCAAGAGACCTGTTACAAAAACTTCCTTCTTCATAACATCTTCCTAATCAAACAAGTCTAGTAAATAACCATAGCCTTCCACTTCCAGATCTTCCTTAGCCACAAAACGGAGGGCAGCACTATTGATACAGTAGCGAAGTCCACCTGATTCTTGCGGACCATCTTCAAAAACATGTCCCAAATGGGCATCCCCTGCCCGACTCCGAACCTCAATCCGGCGCATCCCGTGACTCAAATCCTGACGGTACTGAATAAGGTCCTTGGCAATGGGTTTGGAGAAGGCTGGCCAACCACAACCTGAATTGTATTTATCTGCAGACTGGAAGAGGGGCTCTCCAGAAGTAATGTCCACATAAATTCCTTCTTGGAAATGTTCATCATACCTGTTATCAAATGGACGCTCGGTCGCATTTTCCTGAGTCACCGCATATTCTTCTACAGATAAACGCTGCTTCAACTCCTCTTGGTCAGGCTTTTGGTAAAGGGCAGGATCAATCAAAGGCTGGTAGGCATCCTCCACATTGATGTGGCAGTAACCTCCTGGATTTTTCTTCAAATAATCTTGGTGATAATCTTCTGCAGGGATATAGTGGCGAAGCGGTTCCACTTCAACAGCCAAGGGTTGGTTGCCAAAATGTTGCGACTGTTCAGCCATAACCTGCTCAATCACAGGTAGATCTTGGGCATCCTGGTAATAAATCCCTGTTCGGTATTGGCGACCACGATCATTGCCCTGGCGATTGACACTGAGCGGATCAATCACTCGGAAATAATACAGCAGAATTTCCCGTAAGCTAAGGACTGCAGGGTCATAACTGACAAAGACTGTTTCTGCATGGTCGGTTTCTTTTAAGAGTTGATAATTGGTTGTTTCGACTTGGCCATTGGCATAACCCACACTAGTCTCCTGAACACCATCAATGCGAGAAAAATATTCCTCTAAACCCCAAAAACAACCACCTGCTAAATATATTGATTTCATAGTGACCTCCTAATTAGACTTCCATTCTGTATCGTAGTGGACAAGATAATAGGGCCCTTCCCCCATCTCGCCATCAAAAACCAAACGATAGCTACCTTGATCACCCGGTTCCAGACTGCTCTCCAAAGCCTCCTGATCAAAGGTCACACTATCTAACAGCAAGGGTTCTCCCTCTTCATCAAATAATTCGTAACTATAGGGATTCACACGGAAGGTATTCCCATGACTATTTTCAACCAAGAGCTCAACCACAACCGCTGATCCAGTGGCATCATCCCACATCTCCTGATTTTCATCTTTTTCGATGGTCTTAACCGTTACCCGTTCCCCGGTTACAAATTGCCGCGATTGGCCCAGCTTTTGCTCGATGACACTCTCTTCTTTTTGATTTAAACCTAAAAGACGGGCATACTGCTCATTTTCCTCGGCTAGTCCTAAATAAGAAAAGAGCAGACCGCCAATTCCAAGTAGTAAAAGGACATTCAACCCCACCAAGCTAAGGATCCAAATCCAATAGGGCTGAGACCGCAAGGTCTTTTTGTCAGACATTCTGGATGCACCTCCTTAATTCGTAGGTCCGGAAGAACTCGACAAATGCACACCAGCTTCCTTCAAGGCATCCTGGTACAAGCGATAAATGGGATAAGCCACGCCCGCATCCTGTCCTTGGTGAATCGGAATCGAAATGCGATAGACAAAGCCTTCACTCCGATTCCACTGCGGTCCAAGAACTCTAGGTTGACCATCTAATTGGTCAAATCCCTGCAGTTGCGACTGATTGACTTGCTCCACAATCCGATCCACAAGCTCAAAGTCTGTACCGGGTAACAAAGGCAAGTCCAAGGTAATGGAAACATCTCCCCGAGACTGGTTGCTGACGATGAGAATCTGTCGGTTGGGAATATAGTAGAGAGTCCCATTGCTATCACGAACCTGGGTTGTTCGGATTCCAACATTTTCGACGGTACCGGATAGTTTGCCAGCTCCATTTGGCAGGGTCACATAATCTCCAACATCTAATTGCCTTTCCAATAGGATAAAGAAACCATTCACCATATCTGACAAGAATCCCTGAGCCCCTAGACCAACCACAACCCCTGCCAAACCAGCTCCAGCTAGTAGCGAGGAGACCGGTAAACCAAGAATCGATAGCACCCAATAAATCAAAAGAAAATAGAGGGCATAGTTTAGAACATTATCCACCAAATGCAAAAGAGTTTCCTTGCGAGCTGAATTACTCTGCACCAGCAACATGGAGGGAGCAAGCAAACGATGAACAAGTCCATGAATGAGCTTTTTCCCCATCCAAAACAAGACAAAGAGAAAGAGCAGTGAAAGCAATTTGGACAGGAACTGGTCTACTAGATCTTCCCATTGAATCTTCTCTAAGGTTCGTAATACTAGGTTTTGCATAAAACCTCCTTTTCCTTATTATCATTATAACACAGGGGAAGTCTTCCGCCTGCAACATCTGTTATCAAATCCTCTTATGATTTCCATAAGTTTTTATAAAAAAGGGGGGAGAAAGTTGCAAAAATTCCGAACTTTTTTCATAAAAACCCAGAAAATCCATTGACAGTGGAATTTTCTTATAGTAGACTATTTAAAATAAATTTTAAAGGAGGTTTCAATCATGAAACGTTACATTCAGGCCTGGAATCGAGCCAGTCTGATCAAGCGAATTGCAATTGGGGTTGTCATTGGTTTTGCCCTCGCCCTCATCGTTCCATCTTGGTCAGCTATCGGAATCCTCGGAGATGTCTTCGTAGGTGCTTTGCGAGCAGTTGCCCCTCTCTTGGTATTTGCATTGGTAACCAACGCCCTTTCTCAGCACAGAGAAGGTGGACAATCCAATATAAAAACCATCGTTCTCCTTTACCTATTCGGCACGTTTGCTGCTGCTTTGGTTGCTGTGCTTGTATCCTTTGCTTTCCCAACAACCTTAACACTAGCAAATGCGGCTACGGATATCGCACCTCCTAGTGGATTGGCTGAAATCGCTCGTAACCTCTTGCTCAACATTGTAGAAAACCCAGTTAGCGCTATTTCCAATGGTAACTACATCGGAATTTTGGCTTGGGCTAGTGTCTTTGGAATTGCTATGCGCCAAGCGAGCAAGCAAAGTAAAGAATTGCTTCAAACGGTGGCAGATGTAACCTCAACTGTCGTAGCTTGGGTGATTAACTTAGCACCATTCGGAATCCTTGGTTTGGTTTTCAAAGCGATTTCTGAACAAGGGGTCGATGCCCTTCTAGGTTACGGCCAATTGATCCTTGTGATTGTGGCAACCAACCTCTTTGTAGCCTTGGTTATCAACCCAATCATTGGATTTGTGATGATGCGTAAAAATCCATATCCACTTGTCCTCAAAACCTTACAAGTCAGCGGTGTAACTGCCTTCTTTACTCGAAGCTCAGCAGCCAACATCCCCGTAAACTTGAAACTCTGTGAAGAGCTTGGTTTGGACAAAGATACCTATACAATCTCTATCCCGCTTGGAGCAACCATCAACATGGGTGGTGCCGCCATTACCATCACTATTCTTTCCCTTGCAGCGGTTCACACTCTTGGTATTAATGTGGACTTCGGAACTGCCCTCCTCCTCTCTGTTGTAGCTGCCTTGTCAGCCTGTGGAGCTTCTGGGGTTACCGGTGGATCTCTACTCCTGATTCCTGTGGCATGTAGCCTCTTTGGGATCTCTGGTGATATCTCAGCACAAGTTATCGGAGTCGGCTTTATCATCGGTATCATCCAAGATGCCTGTGAAACTGCCCTCAACTCTTCAACCGACGTTCTCTATACTGCCTATGCAGAATGGAGCGCGTGGAAGAAAAAAGAAGCTTAGTCTACAAATCCCTCTGGCTTTGGCCAGAGGTTTTTTTGATACTACAGTCTTTTAGTACAAGGCAGCGAGTCGTAGACAGCTCAAAATCTCCCTCAGAGATTTTTCTACCATTTGTCAACCATTTTTCTAAAAATAGGACAATTTATTTGGCAGATTGATGCCTGCTGAGCCTAGTTGTGAAGCAAAGAGAAGGGGATTTTGTGTCAAGGCCTTGAGCGT
>NZ_JADXDQ010000043.1:0-15183 GCF_015831295.1 Streptococcus sp. NLN64 | reverse complement strand
CTGGAGGCTTATTTACCATGGACTCCAAGAATCCAAGAAAATTGTAGATAAAGAAAACTCCAAGATCAAAAGCAACCTGCTTATGATCTTGGAGTTTTTCAATATACCTTGTTATTGGGCGCTTACACTTCTCCTACAGCTTCAGAACTTCAAAGATCCAAATCGAGCATTTCTAAAGCCCTACAAAAAAAGACCGCCAGCTTTCTGGTCGGTCTCTTACAATCCTTATTTCACCGCTCCATCTTGTGCAGCTTCGACTACTTGGCGGACGGTTTGGGTATAAATTTTAGCACCTTCTTGGATGGCTTCGCCGGTGCCACCGAAGTGGATGTTGTCGCTGTCTTCCCACATTTCAGGGTGGTCGAGGGAGACTTTATGCCAGTCAGCCAGGGTGATAAATGTATGTTTTTGGGCGAGTTTCAGTTCATATTTCCAGGTTTCTTCTGCGGTTGCTTCGATGTACTGGTCAGAGTTTCCATCGTAAGGGGTGATGAGGACAAGGCGGTGGCCTTTAGGGAGGTCCTTGACGATGCCGTCCAATTCTTCCTTATAATTGTCCACGATGTTCACCCCGACACCAATGACGACTGTCTGCCCCAAGATTCCTGATCTAGCTTGGTCGTTCATAATCTCACGCGCCTGGGTCAGGTTGCGGCTGCCAGCGGCGTCGATGTTGCCGTCTGGGAAGGCTTGGTTGAGTTGGGCATTAGCCCTTAGGGCCACGGAATCTCCAATCAGGGAGAGGCCGCCATCAACGGACAGGCTCTCGATTTCCTGATCTTCTTCTAGCTTCTCAATCCGTGCGGAGGGATTGACTTGATAATAGAGGCGTTCCAATCCTTGTGCAGATTGGGCCATGTTATTCCCCGCCATGTCGCGGGCAAAGTTGGTCATGGCAGGCGCCTGGTAGAGGCGAACACCACTAGCCGTCACCAAGCCAACCAGTGCTATACCCATAATGATGCGGGCCGGCTTATTGAAGTGCTGACGACCTGCCAAGATGGGTTCCATAATGTAAAAAGAAAAAGAAGCAAAGGTGTAAGAGAGGAGGACTGTGAGGAAAACCGCTTGCCAGTGAACCATTTGGTCCTTAAAGATAATGTACAGAGGCCAGTGGAAGAGATAGACCCCGTAGGAAGTATCTGCCAAGAAGGTCAACCAGGCTGGTTCTTTAACATCTGGCAATTGATTGTGGAGCAGACGCATACTGCGGATCAGGAAGGTCGCTCCTAGGGCTGCCAAGGCAAAGCCCCCCAGGTAGGTCACAGGCTGGTCAAAGCGCAGCAGGATTAGCAGACTGGCCAGAATACCCACACCGACCAAGCTTCCCAGCACAATTCCCAGCCAGTTGGAATGCTTCAAGCGCTTTTCAAAGGACAGAGACAGCGAGGAGACACCAGTCATCGCCGCTAATAAACTTCCAAAAAAGAAGGGAAAAAGATGACTGAGGCTGGCAAAATAAAGCATAGACGGACTCGCTCCGGCTAAAAGTCCCAACACCATGGTTCCATAAGAAAGAACCAAAAGAGGAATGGATAAGGTTATGATGCTGCCTCTAAACTGATAGGCATTGCGAGAACGCTTGGCAAGGCGATAGAGGAGGAAGGACCAGAGCAGGTAGAAATGAACCTCCACCGCCAAACTCCAATTGTGAACAAAGAGATGGGGGATAAACTGGTCCTCGTAATTCCCACCTGTCAGCATCTCATAAAGGTTGGTCACATACCCCAAGACCCCTGCCACCTGTGTCGGCAAGTCCGTGATGTACTCCAAACGAACCAACCAAGACAGAGGAATCGTAATCAAAAGCATCAGAACCACCGGAGGTACAATCCGATACAAACGCCGCCGCAGGAAGGATTTCATATTCACCTGACCCGTGCGCTCCACCTCATCAATAATGAGGGCGGTAATCAGAAAACCTGAGAAGGTGAAAAAGACATCCACCCCAATAAAGCCACCCGGAAAATACTTGGGATAAAAATGGTAGAGCAAGACCCACAAAAGCCCCAAGACCCGAACGCAAGAAAACCAGCGTATCCGCATAAAAACTCCTAACTGAACTTTTCCTATTTTTTAATATTATACCGTAAATGCGGTTACATTCCAAATAGAGTGGGAAAACTGGGGAGCTAGACCTTATATTCTCTTTTCGTTTATCTTTTATTGCTGTGTTAACTCGTCTTGCTGTACTTCTTTGAAACTTTCTTCGAAAGCTGTATCAGCAAACTCAAAATCTACCCAGTGATTTTGACCAGTCTACGACTCGCTGCCTTGTACTAAAAGACTATCGTCCATAAAAAAGAAAAATTCTTCCACACTCACAGCTCCAGTTGAGGCAACAAAATTGGACTACTCCAATCCTTCCATAAAATGGCTAAGAAAGTTAATGACGATAGGTCAATAAATCCTTCTGGGCGAGATATGCGATGCACGCAATCAATGGTTTCAACAAGGCGGCTTGACAAGGGCAAAATAAACAGTTCACGGGAATCAATTCTAAATATCCAGTAATGGGTCATCGCCTGGGATAAGAGAGCGTTCATATAGAGCCTGTTTCTTCTCCCTCTCTCCATAATCTAAAAAATAAGCAAATACAACATCTAAGGCAATGGACAAAGGCAATTGAGGAGAAATGCGATTGCCATAATTTAAATGTCTTGTAGAGGCTACTCTAAAAAGACAGTCAACATAATCCATTCGATGATATTGCGTTGTGATTAAGCAAGTACTGGCCCCTTTCTTCTTGGCCTTCTCTAAAGCTGAGCGGACAGATTGAGTCTGACCAGAAACAGATAAACCAATCACCAAACAACTTTCATCAATAACGCCATCTATCCAGTGCAGCATGTCGTCATGGATAATCGCCTCAGATACAAGTCCCAAACGTAAAAAACGGATACTAAATTCTCGAGCAACTAAGCCCGAGAATCCTTTTCCGTAGAAATAAACGCGCTTAGCTTGTTCCAAGTGATGAATCATCCAATCAATTTGTACTTCTGATAATAAGGATTGACTCGTGTCAAGAATCTGCTCATAATCTGATAAGATACGTATCGTTGTACTCGATAAGGCCGGATTAAAAGTAGCCTTCATCTGTTCCTGTTGTTCTTTCAATTGGTAAATAAATTCTCGGTAACCTGAGAAACCACATTTTTGAGCAAATCGTGTCAAACTCGATTCTGAAACATGTAAATGTTTAGCTAGACACTGAGCCCTCAAAAAATTTAAAGATTGTTCAGACTCCAGAAAAAAGTCCGCAATATCCTTCTCCGTACATGTCAATTCATCATAATGAAGCTCAATCATTCTTTTTATAGGTAAAAATTTCACGCGCTCCCTCCTCTCTCTATACTTAGTATAGAGAAAAAATAAAGCGTTTTCAATCTTTTATCCTCAAAGATCAGGATTCTTCCCCATATTGATTGAGAAAATGGCGAACAGCTCCAATACGACCAGCTTCGTTTCCCAAAGCGGCTTTTGCAATAACAGCTGGGAGGAATCGAATATTTTGAATCCGATTTTTCATCACTTTTTCCAGTCGTGGTAAAAGTAAATCAGAGCGAGCTGAAATCCCTCCACCAATCAGTAATATCTCTGGGTTTAAGGCATAAGATAAAGTCAGTAACCCTGTCGCTAGATGATCGATAAATTGATCCAGCACTGCCTCTGCTAGAGAATTTCCCTGATCCACAGCATCGCATACATCTTTTCCATTGATTCCCCCTAGACCCGTAGACTGTTCATAATCCTCAATCAAGGCCGTTGTGGACGCCACATCTTGCCATGTTGTCTCTCCTATTGGAATATAGCCTATCTCGCCCCCCGTGAATGTAGAGCCTCTGACAAGATGGCCAGATTGAAGAAATCCTCCACCAATTCCAGTACCTACCGTCACCATGACGACATCCTGTTTTCCCTGGGCTGCACCTAGCCAAGCTTCTGCCAAAACAGCACAATTGACATCATTCTCAACAGCAACAGGAATCCCAAGCTTGTCCCCTATCTCCTTTCGAAAATTAACTCCTTGATAAGCAGGAATACTTGGTCCAGCATAAAGAATTTCTCCTTTATGAGAGTCCACCACACCGGCTGTTGAAAGGGCAATCCCATCAAGCACAACTTCTTTTTGATAATCTGCTAGAATGGCCAGAACTTGTCCTACAATCCCATTTTGCTGCTTTCCCTTATCAATAGCTGTTTTTTCTTCTCTGAAATAGCCATACGATTTTCCATGATTATCATAAATATCTGCTTTGATAGTTGTGCCGCCTATATCAATCCCTACAATACGCATCTTATTTTCTCCTTCAAAATATACTCCTGTGAAAAATTGCTAGTTTCAGATACTCTTCAAAAACCAGATGAACCATCGTCCAATCTTAGCTCTAGAATACTATAGAAAGCAATTCACATATACCAATTTCATTTCAATCAGAATACTCAAAGCAACTTGAAACCGAACTCGAAGAGAGTGAGACAGAACGATTTTATAGTCTTTTAGTTTGCTTTTAGTACAAGGCAGCGAGTCGCAGACAGTACTGAATTACGGCAAGGCGAGCTAACACAGTAATAAAAGATAAACTAAAAGAGTATAATCCTCTTCGCCGAACCCGCAGTTCTGTCTTCATCGGATTGCTTTTTCAAATTTCGAACTGTTTCGAATATAAAAGAGGAAGGTTGAGACTATCGTCCCAACCTCTAAAGGAACCCTTGAAAAACTAAATTCTTAAACATCCCAAAGGTTGATTCAACAAAGTTTTCATACCTCGATTGGGGGAAAATAGAAGGTTTCAAAGGTTCTTATACTCATTACATTTCAAAATCTGAATGTGTTAATCCTCTTCGCCGAACTTATTGATTGCGTGCATTGCACGCTTATTGATAAGATTCAACAGGTCTCCCAGACCTGTTGAACTGTCTTCATCGGATTGATGGCAAGCGATGCTTGCTTCATTATCTATAAATTTTAATCCAATTCCTGGATTAAAATTCGTTTCAGATTTCGAACTGTTTCGAGTATTAAAAATATTTATGAGCTCCTTACAACAGAGTTGCCTCAATTTCTAGAAGTAAGGCAATAATCTGCGTCACCAGTTTCTCATCCTCCTTTTGAAAAGCAGGGAGGGGCGCTCGCACCGATCCCAAGGCTAGACCTTCTTTTCGGGATAAGACCTCCTTCGCTAAAGCATATAGATGACTTCGACCACTGGTCAATAATGCGATTACTTGATTCAGCTTTTTTTGTAAATCTCTAGCTTTGATTAGCTGATTGTTTTGAATAAATTCCTCTAATTTCACAAATAGAGCTGGCATAACGCCATAGGTACCACCAATTCCTGCTTCAGCGCCCATGACTCTTCCAGCTATATACTGTTCATCTGGGCCATTAAAGACGATTCTTTCATCTCCTCCTATTTGGGAAAATAGTTGAATGTCTTGAACAGACAAGGAAGAGTTTTTAACCCCTATCACGCAGGGATTATCCAACATCTTTTTGTATAATTTTTCTGTTAGAGCAACTCCTGCTAGTTGAGGTATATTGTAAAGAATGAAGTCCGTGTTGGGTGCAGCTTTACTAATGGTATTCCAGTAATCTGCTATCGCCTCCTCCGAGAGTTTAAAATAAATTGGTGGAATTGCTGCGATAGCATCTACTCCCAGTTTTTCAGAATGCTTGGCAAGCTCCACACTATCTCTGGTATTATTACACGCAACATGGTTAATAATCGTTAAGGAGCCAGACGCCACCTCCATCACTGCCTCAAGAATCTTTTTTCGATCTGCCACATTTTGATAAATACACTCTCCTGAAGAACCATTCACATAAAGCCCTCTAACTCCCTGGGTCATGTAGTACCGAACCAATTTCTGAATCCTTACGGAATCCACTTCCCCCTCTTCATCATAACAAGCATACAAAGCTGGAATAATTCCTTTATATTTAAATAAACTCATTCACATTTTCTCCATTTTCATCCACTACACTCTTGCCCGTAGCCCACACTTGTATCCAGGCCCATAAAGCTTGCCCAATTGTACATTGAAAAAATAGATAAAGCAGCAGACTAACCCCGTGACTCAAGCAGCAGAAGGCTACTAAAACCGGAATCATTAACAAAACGAGATTCCGCACAGGGTGCCCCACCAACTGCCCCAAAATCTGCATACACAGCGGATACCACCCCCACACTCCCCTAGCTACTAAAGGATAGGCATAAAAGAAATACAAATCAATCCACAAGTAAATTGGTAGGAGTGCAATTTTCCAGAAAAGAAATAAGGGATCCGTTTGAGGCAGTACGATTAGAAAACAGCCAATGCAGAGAAATCGAAGAAATAGATCAAGCCCCCCTAATACCAATCCCCTTCTCCAATAATCTCTGATCATTGCTATAAAAGGAATAGCCACTTGAGTCACTTCCTGGGGATTCCATGTCTGTAAAGCTCTTACCAAAGCAAGACGAGTAACCCCCCAAGTAATAACCGGTAGAGTACCCAAAAGCCAACAAAAATTTAACAATAATACATGAAAAATCTGATTTGCTCTCAGCCACAACCACTGATCTGTTCGAAAGAGCCTTGTCCATGTTTCCCGATTCATCTCATTATCCTTTCACTGCCCCCATCGTAATTCCTTGTGTAAATGACTTTTGGAACAGTAGGAAGACTACCACAATCGGTACCGAAGCTAGAGCAGCCCCAGCCATAATCACACCATAATTGGTAGCCATTTCAGCTTGCATGGTGGCGACTCCCAGAGAAATAGTTAAATTCTCCCTCGATGTCAACATGACAAGTTGCATAAAATAATCATTCCAAGTATTGATAAAGGTAAAGATTGCTAAAGCTGCAAAACCTGGTTTCACAATCGGAAAGGCTACATTCCAAAAGGTTGAGAGCTCTCCACAGCCGTCAATTTTAGCTGATTCAAGCAATTCTGTCGGAATATTTTCACTGAACTGCTTCATCAAAAAAACTCCGAAAGGCCATCCTACTAGCGGTAGAATTACTGCTGCCAAACTATCATGTATCCCTAGAAAATTAACAATACGTACCAAAGGAACTAAGATCACCTGCTTAGGCAAGGCCATTGAAGCTACAAATAGCAAGAACAACCATCTTTGACCATAAAAACGTTTTTTAGCCAATACATAACCAGCCAATGATGATGTTACACAAACTAGCAACATGGTCGCTGTGGATATAAAAATGGAATTCCATAACCAATGCGTAGCTGGATTTTGAAATAAGAGTTGCTCAAAATTTTCCCAAGTTGGTTGAGACGGCCACCATTGCGGAGGAATGACAATCGTATCCGGTTGTGACTTAAACGCCCCTGTTAAAATCCAGTAAAAAGGAAAAATGAAAAATAAGGTCAACGCCAGTAAGATTACAGTTGACAAAATTTTAAATACACTTAGCCTACTCTTCATCCTCATGCCTCCTAGTAATCCACTTCATTTCCAAATAGTCTTAATTGAACAAAGCTAACAAGAGCGATGATGACGGCTAAAACGACACCAATCGTATTCGCATAACCATACTCTGTCAATTGGAAGGCTTTTTCGTACAAATAATACATTAACGTGCTCGTTGCATAATTGGGACCACCAGAAGTCAGCAACTGTATCAAGGCGAAACACTGAAATGAATTAATCGTTGTAATGATTGCAATATACAAGGTTGTTGGAAGTAAGCTTGGCCATTTCACATTCCAAAAAACTTGAGACTCCGTGGCTCCATCAACCCTAGCAGCTTCAACTAAAGAATGATCAATATTCCCCATCGCTGCTATGTACAAAATAATCGGCTGACCAACAGATGTTGTGAGTAAGATGATAATGATAGCCAGCAAAGCCCACTGTTTATCTCCCAACCAGGAAATATTCTGTTCAATAATATGAGATGATTTTAAAACAAAATTTAAAATTCCAGATAAAGGATCATAAATCCACTTCCATACAACTGTAACAGCAACACTTCCTGTTACCACTGGTAAGAAAAAAACAAAGCGGTAAAAAGAGCGGGAAATTACATGTTGTTGGTAAGTCTGGGAAGCCACAAATAATGAAAAGAATACTACAATAGGTACTGATCCAATCACAATTAGCAAAGTATTCCACAAAGACTTCAAAAATACCGAATCCTGAAATAGGCGACTGTAATTTTCAAAACCAATAAACTCAAAACTAGTCATAGAGTAATCAAAAAAACTAGTCACAAATCCCATAATCATCGGTGCCAAGACAAAACAAGTAAAAAACAATAAAATTGGAGCCAGGAAACTGTAAGCAACAATCGTTTCCTGTAAACGAAGCTTCGATAATTTCACAAGGAACCTCCCTTCAAAAATGGTAGTGGGAAAGAGAATGGGGCAACAAGCTCAATCTTCTGATTTTATACTCTAATCCGTTCAAAAACGAATCACGATTAGCACCCTAGGGCAAACCTGATTACTTGCGTGCAAATATACTGTCGCAAGTATGTTCAGAGAAAGTCATACTCATTACATTTCAAAGTCTGAATGTGTTAATCCTCGTCGCCGAACTTATTGATTGCGTGCATTGCACGCTTATTGATAAGATTCAACAGGTCTCCCAGACCTGTTGAACTGTCTCCATCGGATTGATGGCAAGCGATGCTTGCTTCATTACCTATAAATTTTAATCCAATTCCTGGATTAAAATTCGTTTCAGATTTCGAACTACTTCGAGGATAAGCTACAAACAACACTGACGGGCGCAAATCTGACAAAAGCTCTGCTTTTTTATACCTCGAACTTCCCATAGTCTCCTGGGCTACGGGTCTGACAAGGCTAAAGAGATTTTGAAAGAGTATCTAACCAACCTTGATGCAATGGGTGAGATTGCTCTAATAGCATTGTCTACTGCCATAGTCGCCAAATGATACTTGCAAAACAGCATTTCTCGACTCTCTTCTCAAGAAGCTCAAAGAGCCAATCACTGACCCTTTGAACTCTGAAAACAGCCAAGTCAACTAGCCCACTCATACACTAAAATTTTAATGTTGCCGTTTGAATCCGCTCTCTTTTAACAACTACTATTCATGAATTGTTTCATTTGCTTTCTTTGTAAAGTCTTTCAATGCTTGCTCCGGTTTCTCATCTCCATTTGAGACTGCTTGTAGCATTGGGAACCAAAGTGTACGCATTTCCGCAAAACCATCTATTGTATTGTAATAAGGTGAATAGTACTGTGTCCATGAGCCAATACGATCCATGCGTTCATCATCATATAATTTTCCATAAGAAACACGAACTGGGAAGGCTCCTGTTCGAACAACATTCTTAGGTCCCCACTCCTTATCATCTGCAATAAACTGAACAAACTCTTTGGCATATTTAACTTTTTGTGCATCCCCATTTTTAAAGACAGCAAAACCATTCACGAGATATTCCAAGGATGGTTGACCTTTTGGAGCAGGGAATGGAATTTCAACAACCTCTACCCCACTAGCTTGAAGTAATTTTTCTTGAATCCCTTGTTGTGCCGGTGTCCACAAAAGAGTGTAGGAAGTCTGTCCATTTGCAAAGTTTTGAATATCCGTTCCACCATCAAATTGAGAACCATTTGCCAAATACCCTTTGTCTAACCATTCTTGAGCTTTCTCCAAGGCCGCAATAAATTCTGGACTATCTGTTGTATAGCGCGTTACTTCTGGATCTGTGACAGCTCCACCGCCAATATTAGCTAGGAAAGCACGGGTTCCTTGATCCCCACCTTGACCATTGCTGAATAACGATCCTGGCTGATAGCCTTTGTCTTTTAAGGCTTTTAAGACTTTTTCAAAATCATCTGTTGTCCATCCCTCTTTTACAAGGTCCAAAACACCGGCCTCTTTCAGCATTTCTTTATTCAGTGCCATGTAGAATGGAGCGGAGCTAATTGGATACATGTAAGCTGTATCCCCGGCTTTACTAGCTTGGAGAACCTCAGGAGTTGCAACATCTTTTTCAAATTCCTCAGTAAAAAGATCATCGAGATTTTCCAATTTCCCATTTTTACCATATTGAATAATCCGGCCTGGAGCATCAAATAGGATATCTGGAGCTGTACCCGCTTCAATGGCTGTCGTAATTTTCTCAGGACCTGATTTAAAATCAATGGTCTCTAAATTAATTTTTACATCTGGATGTTTGGCTTCAAAGGCCTCAATTAACCGCTTTTCATAAGTTCCTACACCATCACTAGCTTTTTCTTGAGTAAAGACAGGAAAGGCCCACCAGGTAATCTCAGTCTTTCCTCCATCTTTACTCGCATTTTGTCCCCCTGACTCTGACGAACCACAAGCTGTTAAAAAAACAACTGCTGATGCCGTTAAAAATCCAGCCAAAACTTTCTGCATTTTCATAAATAACCTACTTTCTATCTGCTTGAATTGCAGCTACAAATCGTTCCGTAATTTCTTTAGGGCGCGTTATGGCCCCTCCAACTACAAGGCTCGTAACTCCTAAATCATAGACCATCCTTGCCTGCTCAGGACTATGAATTTTCCCCTCAGCAATCACATCAAATCCTTCTTCAACCAATTGTCGGATTAACTCAAAATCAGGTCCATCCTCCTGACGGCTATAAGATGTATAGCCAGATAAGGTCGTCCCAATAAAATCGATTCCCGCCTCCGCTGCCGCTCGTCCTTCTTCTAAGGTAGAGATATCCGCCATCCATAATTGCTCTGGATATTTTTCTTGAATTTCTTTTAAAAATTCAAAAAGAGGCCGTCCATCATACCGTTCACGATGCGTACAATCAAGCGCTATCACATCTACACCTATTTGAGCCAACTCATCAACCTCTCGCATAGTTGCTGTAATAAAAGGTTCTTGTGGGGGATAGTCCCGCTTAATAATACCGATAATAGGCAAATCCGAAACTTCTTTAATTTCTTGAATATCCCTCACACTATTTGCCCGCAATCCACGCGCTCCACCCTCTTCAGCAGCTTGCGCCAACAAAGGAATGACCCCTCCCTCAGTACGATACAAGGGTTCTCCTGGTAAAGCTTGACAAGAAACAATAATTCCTCCTGCCACTTGTTCTTTAAACAGTGACTTCTTTTTATCTCTCAATACTTCTCATCACCTTTCTACCTAGTTGAAAATGCGAATCCCTGTTTCCGGATCAAAAAAGTGTCCTTTACTGATATTAAAGGCTAACGATACCTTTTGACCAGCTACAACATGGTTGGCAGCATCCACTCGCGCAGCAAATTCTTGTTCCCCAATCTTACAATAGAGAATTGAATCGCTCCCCAATAACTCTGCAACAATGACCTCAGCTTCAATAACAGCTTGGGGGAAAGTCTCTAAGGCAATCGGATCTGCTGAGATGGCCTCTGGTCTGATTCCAAATATCAATTTTTTATGCAATTGATCTTGCGCTTGCAGCATTTTCTGGATTCCCTCAGGTAAGGTTACGCTAAATTGATTCCCATCAGAAATGAGATTGCGAGATACATCCACTGTAAAGAAATTCATGGCAGGGCTCCCAATAAAACCTGCAACAAACATATTCTTGGGCTCATTGTACAGTTCTTGCGGCGTCCCGATCTGTTCAATCCTACCAATTGTCCCAGTTCCCTCTGTATTTTTTGTGGCACTCATAATGACAATTCTGTCCGCCAACGTCATAGCCTCTGTTTGATCATGCGTTACATAGATTGTTGTAGCACCGATACGCTTATGAATTTTAGCAATCTCTGCCCTCATAGAAACCCGTAACTTCGCATCTAAATTCGATAAGGGTTCATCCATCAAGAAAACCTTTGCATCACGCACAATGGCTCTCCCCATTGCAACCCTCTGACGCTGACCACCTGATAAATCTGCCGGTTTTCGATTTAGAAATTCCTTTAACCCTAAAATCTCTGCCGCTTCTTTTACACGTTGATCAATATCTTCCTTGGTATATTTTCTCAATTTCAAGCCAAATGCCATATTTTCATAAACCGTCATATGTGGATAGAGAGCATAATTCTGAAAAACCATGGCGATGTCACGATCTTTGGGAGCAATGTCATTAACCAATTGATCACCAATATAAAGCTCTCCTTCTGTGATATCTTCTAAACCGGCAATCATTCTTAAAGTAGTTGACTTTCCACAACCAGATGGTCCTACAAAAACAATGAATTCCCGATCTTGAATCTGCAAATCAAAATCCTCCACTGAGTAAAAAGTACTATTGGGATAACGTTTATACAAATGATTCAATTGCAACTCTGTCATCACTTTCCTCCTTGTTGTCACATATAATACTAACTTACTTATCTTCAAGCCTATTATATATCGAATAGAAAGCGTTTACAATCAATTTTACAATTCTGGTCACAGTTCCTAAAACTCACTATTTCGAGAAGGGGATGAAAGTTCTTTCAGACGAACAAACACATAATGTTTCTCCAATCTCTTACGATTCGGAAACAAATTCTAATGGCTATACACTGCAAAAAAAGAGGGCTAGAGAGTGAGACAGAACGATTTTCGCAAAAAAATTGTTCGTTACAAGTCTTTATTTCATGTTGTAAACTGAAACGGTTTCTCCCCAAAACGACCTCGCTCTTTTATTGTTAGGCTCAGGTACAAATAGTCTATCCCTAGACTGTCTTCGCTTTCTTGTTTTAAGGCTCAGGGATTGACTCTTTGAGTTTCTGGATTAGAGAACATGAAATGTTCTCTCAATAAGGGCGAACTATCGTTAGTTGCTTCGCTCTCCTATCTGCTATACTTTTTTAGTTTTTAATGTTATATAGTCTTTTATTTGAAAATAAATAAATAAGGTTGAGACTTTTGTCTCAACCTCTAGCCGCTACCTCTGTCTTTTTTGAACTGATAAACTTAAGATTAAATCACTAAAACGGATACACCTCAAATTGATGAGGTCCTACTTGATTGACAGTACTGAAGTACGGCAATTCGACAATTCACATTTGTTTTTTGAAATAGTTTTCACGAATAACTCAAGGTCATTTTAAAATTCCGACTTTGATTCCTCTTATTGGATACGAGAAAAGGTACCGGTGTAGGTTTCAAAATGTTCATTCACTAAGGAAACTGTGCCACTTTCTGGATTCACCATAAAACTTGGAAGTCCAGAAGTATGGTATTCATTTCCCATTGATGCACTATAGACAGTTCCATCCCAAGATGCAACATCTTTATATACAAACAAATCACGGGTCAAATTTTCACGCGCTACTTCTGGTATATGGTCACCAGCAGCCATTGCCACATGGACATTACCTGCAGCATCTACAACTAATTGATTCCCAAACTCATCTTGCCAAACTCCAGCCACGGATGAAAAATCACCCGCAAGGAGGGCAGCTCCTACATTCACCTCAGGGGTTGGGATACTTGGTTGAGAAGGCTGTTCTACTTGATTTTGAGAAGGAGCAGCCATTTCAGAAGTTCCATTGACCTGAACATTATTCGGAGCATTTGTTTCAGTGGTTACAGCTGGTGTAGAAGCTGCATTTGCAGGCGCAGCTGCTTGATCTTTGGCTACTTTTGCAGTAGAAGCGCTTGCCCCTTTTGAGCTGGCTTTGGTACTTGAAGTTGACTTTTGACTGCTAGATTTTTGAACAATAGAGGATGAAGAACTAGCGGTTTTTTCCGACTTCTGAGTTGTAGAGCAGCCTGCTAATAAGAGAAGTGCGGTTAAGCAGATGATGTATTTTCTCATATATCTCCCCTCCTTCTAAGTAATGGCGATATAACGACGAACTCCTGAATTTGAAATATAACTTAGCCAACGATATCCATCTGCTTCTAAAACTTTATCGTAATTTACAGATGAACCAACATCATAATAGGCAATATCAACTGCATTGATTTTTGCTTCGTTTTTGATTGGACTTCTCTTCACAAAAACATATGTTCCACTAGATGCTAAGATACTACCACTGGTATTGCTATCTGGTGTAGGTACATTGATATTCGAAGAAACTACTTTTAATTGCTCAATCGGGATATAACGACGATTTCCTTGGAATGATAAATAACTTAACCAACGATAGCCATCTGCTTCTAGAACTTTATCATAGTTTACAGACATACCACTCTCATAATAAGCCATGTCGACAGCAGAAATTTTCGGTTCATTTTTTACAGCTGCTCGTTTAGTAAAATAATAGCTTCCGGAAGGTGCTAAAGTATCAGGTGTGGAATCAACAATTGGAGATGTCGTATTACTATTTGGAGATTGCAAATCTTTAAAGTGAATATAACCTGTCACAAGAGAAGCTAATATACGTCTGCTATTGTAAGACTTACTCCAATTGATATTATACTCTTCAATAATGACATAATTCCTGTCAATAGCTGCTACCCATGCAACATGGCCATAATTACTATCTGCGCCAAATGCAGATGGAGCAAACCATGCAACTGAGCCTACGGCAGGCGTATTATCTACATAGGCACCACGAGACTTCGCAGTATATCCCCAATCTCCAGCATTCCCAAGATATGCCACATTGCTAAAACCATTAGTTTCAGCTAACCGAAAAGCCACAAACGATGTACACTGACCTGATGGATACCCCCATGCATCATATGCCGTATGTTTCCATCTATAGTTATCCCCAATAAGTGTTCTAGCAGAATTTCTTCGAAATGCACTATTAACTTCTACTTTTGGAGCGTGATTACCGTGTGTGTCACTATTTTTCTCAACAGATAAATCACCAACTTCCTCTATATCCTTAGTAGTGCTCTGTTTTTCAGAATCCTGTTGAGTTTCTGTCTCCACAACTGTATCATTTACTAAATTATCCTTCTTTTCATCATGAGGTAAGTAATCTTCCGTATTTGATAAAACAGATTGCCTTTTGCTCTCTATTTGAATTTCATCCTCTTGGATACCTTCTGAAACCTCAGTAGTACCTACAAAATTAGCATCAGCAATCGAAGTGACATTTACCACTTCCGAAGTCTCAATTTCCTGCCTTGAATCTGATTCACCTACATTAGATACCACCAATTCCAAGTCAGAAGCCGTTGACTCATCTCCATAAACTACACTTGGAGCTCCAACTAAAACTCCAAGCAGGCTTCGCCTGCTAACTCATGACGGAAAATTAGTTTAGGTATATAATAAAGATGAGCAATACAAATCCGTAAGTTTATTAGGGCTTTGCCGAGCCTGTAACTAAAACTGG
>NZ_JADXDQ010000042.1:0-15686 GCF_015831295.1 Streptococcus sp. NLN64 | reverse complement strand
AAGCAGTAAAAGCATTAGGGATGCGGCAACATCCTTAAGACATTTTTAAATATGTTAACCTTAAGTATAACACAGATAGTGTTTTTTTGCGCTTTTTTACTGTGTTATTTTCAAATAAAAGACTATATACTCGAAACAGTTCAATACCTGACGTTGTCAAGCCTCTTTGATGAACCTACTGATTGCGTGCCTTGCACGCTTAATGGATAATATTCAACAGGTTGTTGAACGGCCATCATCAGTTGTCCTCGTCATTTTTTTCAAATTCCGCGATTATTCTGATTTTGAAATTAGTTAAGTAAAAGTTATAAAAAGAGTAGAAGCCTGATAAACCTCTCGTAATTATCAGATGAATTATAGCTGTTTTTTTCAATATTTAACTTTTTTTTCGTAAATTACGTATAAATTGTTGACAAATCATCTGATGAATAATAGGATAATAGTAAGGAAAGCGTTTTCGAATATCACAAATTGTCTTAGGAGGTTTATGACTATGGAAAAAAGAGTCGATAAGCGGATTGAGGACGTGACCTACAATAGAGCCAAGTTCTGGCAAATTCTATTGTTCTCATTAAATAACGCCTCTACCAATATTTATTTGATGGCTTTTACTTTTGTCACTTATCTATCAACGGGCGTATTAGGGCTCACAGCTCTCTTTGTCAGTCAATTAATGGGTTATGTACGGATTTTCGATGGTTTTATTGATCCGACTATTGGAGTTTTAATTGATAAAACAGATACCAAGTTTGGGAAATATCGTCCAATTCTAGTTTTAGGAAATGTAATTACAGCAATTTCCTTGGTTTTGATGTTGGGTTTACAGAACTTAGATGAAGGAATTAGAATGCCTTTATTTTTAGTGATTCTGATTATTCATAAGATTGGTTATTCACTGCAACAAACCATTACAAAAGCTGGACAAGTCGCATTGACCAATGATCCTAAGCAGCGTCCTATCTTTAATATGATTGATGGAATTGCAACAACACTGCTTTTCACAGGAAGTCAAATTTTTATTTCTGGAAGTATGGTTCCAAGACACGGTGGTTTTACGGCTAGCTTCTTTACAGAACTTTTTCTTGGGGTCATTATTATTTCTGCTATCTTGGCAATCTTAGCTATTATTGGTATTTGGGAAAAAGATAATAAGAAATACTTTGGATTGGGAGATAAGACCCAAGAAACTAGTCTTAAAGATTACTGGAAAGTTATCAAGGGAAACCAGCCTCTTAAAGTTTTGTCGATTTCCGCAGCGTTTGTTAAATTTGTGAGTCAATTATTTGGAGATTCAGTATTAGTGGTGATGCTTTATGGTATTCTTTTTGGTGATTATGCCTTATCTGGTCAGATGTCACTATTATTGATTCTCCCTGGTATTTTGGTGAACTTGGGTGCTGCACAAATTGCGCGGCGAAAAGGGCTACGATTTGCTTATGTAACCGCTCTTCAGGTAGGAATACTTGGTCTTGTAGGCTTAGCCTATTTCCTCTTTAGAGCTGAACCTGGAATGTTGAGTTTGACATCGTTGAACTTGTTTACAATAGGAT
The DNA here is from genome assembly GCF_015831295.1 of Streptococcus sp. NLN64. Classification (NCBI taxonomy): domain Bacteria; kingdom Bacillati; phylum Bacillota; class Bacilli; order Lactobacillales; family Streptococcaceae; genus Streptococcus; species Streptococcus sp. NLN64. Next base: position 14,136 of record NZ_JADXDQ010000042.1, on the reverse strand, counting down.
TTTTTATAACCTATACTCTTGGTCGTTATGCTTCTAGCGCTCCATCAGGCTTGGTACTTACAATGGGAGCTGATATTACTGACTACGAGACATCTGTCTCTGGTCGTTATTTGTCAGGGATGATTGGAACCATTTTCTCACTAACAGATTCAATCGCATCTTCTTTTGCGCCGATGGTGATTGGATTTGTATTAGCTGGTATCGGATTTGGAAAAGAATATCCAACTGTGGAAACAGCTTATTCTACAGACTTGAAAATGGCAACAATTATTTTAATGATTGTCATTCCTGTGGTAACACTTAGCCTCTCACTTTTCCTCATGAAATTTTATAACCTTGATCAAGAAGAAATGGCTCGAATTCAAGAGAAAATTCATGTGATGAAAGCTGCAAAGGATGAAGAACGAGTTATAGCGATTGCCAAAAATGTACCACTAACAGATATGGACTATGTAGATGTCAAGCAATATAAAGTCGATCAATACGATGAAAAGTAATGACTTTTTGGATTCGGAAAAGCTTAGCAATGCTGAGCTTTTCTATTAGAAAGGGGGATCTATGAAGAAAGTCTTATCGATAGGGGAGGTACTGATGCGCCTTTCACCGCCTCATTATCAAACTCTACAACAGACTGGGATGTTCGATATTCAGTTTGGCGGTTCGGAATTAAACGTACTTACGGTGTTGCGTCAATTAGGCCATGAAGTGGAGTTACTGACAGGCTTACCAGAAAATGAATTAGGCCATATGGCAGAACAGTCATTACTCTCTCAACGGATTGGTCAGAATTATCTAGTACGAAAGCCTGGCCGTATGGGACTCTACTATTATCAAAAAGGTTATTCTATACGCCCCAGTCGAATCATTTATGATCGAGAAACTAGTGTTTTTAGTCAGTTGAATAAGCTTGACTTTAACTTAGATACCGTTTTTGATCAAGTAGATTGGTTTCATGTTAGTGGGATTACGATTGCTCTCAGTTCTCAGGTTGCTGAATTAACCCTACACTTGATGAGGCAAGCTAAGGCCCTCCATATTCCAATATCGCTTGATCTGAATTATCGGGAGCATTTGTGGAATTCTTTTCAGGAAGCACGGGACTTGTTAGCGGATTTTGTAGAATTGGCAGATGTTTGTTTTGGTTTGGAGCCTATTCATTTAGGGAGTGACAGTGGGGGAGACTTGAAAGATCTTTTGGGATTTAAACGGCCTTACAAAGATAAAAAACTATTACTCCAAGTTCTGAATGAAATTTCCCAAGTCTATGGTCTTAGAAGTATTGCTTTTACTGAACGAGAACAGACCTATAACAATGCTTATTGCCTTAGAGGTTTTCTTTATGAAGAAGGTCAGCTCTATGAAAGTCCTAAAAAACAAATTCAAGTTTTAGATCGTGTAGGTAGTGGGGATGCTTTCACTGCGGGTATTTTACATGGATGCCTTGAAAATAGAATTCCGACAGAGATATTAGAAATCGGAATGGCTAGTTTTGTTTGGAAACATACTATTGAGGGCGACTTATCCCAATTTAGTTCGCAAGAGCTTCAAGCAATACTTAGAGAAGATTCGTTTGAAATAAAACGATAGTGAGGAGAGTAATATGTTGTATCCAATTGGAAATAGATATCGTGGACTGACCAGTTTAAACGGTATATGGAAATTTAAACAAGGTGAGAATAACGTGAGTTTACCGATGGAGTCTGATGAGGTTATGGCAGTGCCATCTTCCTTTAATGACATTGTGGTGAATCAGAAACAACGAGATTTTATTGGTGATAATTGGTATGAGTGTCAGATCTATTTCCCGCAAGTAGCAGAATGCGAAGAACTTTTGATTCGATTTGGATCGGTAACCCATACAGCCAAAGTGTACATTGAAGGAGAGTTGGTTGGAGAACACAAAGGTGGTTTCACTCCATTTGAAGTAGTAATACCAGAACAATACTATCATCAAGAAACAGCACGTTTAACAGTGGTTGCTAATAATGTGTTGGACTACACAACCCTGCCTGTAGGAAATTATTTTGAGGAAACTGATGAAAACGGAGAGGTGCATAAGAAGGTTAAGGAAAATTTTGATTTTTTCAATTATGCAGGTATTCATCGGTCTGTTTATTTATACAAGGTTCCTAAAAATAGAATTAGGGATATCACTGTTGTTACAGACTTGTCGGAAGATTTAAGTCAAGCGGAAATTCGGGTGGAAGTTCAGGTGAAAGGAACTACAAAACAGCTGAACATTATTTTGTTAGACCAAGAAGGACAAGTGATCGGTGTTTTCAATGAAGATAAGATTGTGGTTGAAAATCCACGTTTGTGGGAGGTTTTGGATGCTTACCTCTATGCTGTTAAGGTGGAATTAATTGAAAATGGTCAGGTAATTGATACTTATACAGAGTCCTTCGGGGTCCGTAAGATTGATATTTCCAATGGACAATTTTTGATTAACAACAAACCATTCTATTTTAAAGGATTTGGTAAACATGAAGATACTTTCATAAACGGTCGAGGTTTAAATGAAGCAGCTAATTTGATGGATTTAAATTTACTAAAAGTCCTTGGTGCTAATTCTTTTCGTACTTCTCACTATCCTTATTCAGAAGAAATGATGCGATTGGCAGATCGAATGGGTGTTGTTGTGATTGATGAAGTTCCAGCTGTTGGACTTTTTCAATCGTTTAGTGCAGCCCTTGATTTAATGGCTGAAAAAGAAGAGCCGCAAAATACTTGGGAAGTCATGCAAACAAAAGATGCCCATGAGCAAGTGATTGATGAATTGATTGCACGGGATAAAAATCATCCGTCGGTTGTTATGTGGGTTGTTGCCAATGAGCCAGCCTCACATGATTTAGGAGCACGTGATTATTTTGCTCCTTTAATTAAAAGAATGAAAGAGGCAGATCCTGCACATCGGCCAGTGACTTTGGTCAATATTATGACAGCCACGCCGGATAAAGACGAAGTCATGGATCTAGTGGATGTTGTCTCTCTTAATCGTTATTATGGTTGGTATGTTGCGCATGGTGATTTAAGCAATGGAGAAAAAGGACTTCGTAGAGAGTTGGAGCAATGGCAAAACCTCTATCCTAAAAAGCCAATTTTAATCACAGAGTATGGTGCAGATACTTTACCAGGACTACATTCCATGTGGGATATTCCTTATACTGAGGAGTTTCAGGCTGCTTATTATGAAATGAATCATCGGGTTTTTGATGCTATTCCAAATGTGGTAGGAGAACAAGTTTGGAATTTTGCTGATTTTGAAACGAATGTTGCTTTATTCCGTATTCAAGGAAATCATAAAGGATTGTTCTCTAGAAATCGTCAACCAAAGCAAATTGTAAAAGAGGTACAAAGACGTTGGTCAAGTATTCCCCACTACAACTATAAGAAAAAATAGTCTATAATCAATCTGTAGGATAAAATATAGCAGGAGGGATCTATGGCCAAGCCATTAGTAGAACAAACTACAGATAAATTATTAGAGTTGATTCGTGCGAGAGATTATCAGGTGGGGGATAGGCTACCAAATGAGTATGAACTTGCTAAAGATTTAGAAGTTGGACGTTCCACCGTTAGAGAAGCGGTGAGAAGTCTAGCTGGTCGAAATATATTAGAAGTAAGACAAGGATCGGGAACTTATATAAGTTCTAAAAAAGGAGTGGTAGAAGATCCTTTGGGATTTTCACTTGTTCGTGACCGTATGAAGCTGACAACAGATCTTTTTGAGCTTCGTTATTTATTGGAGCCCAGGATTGCTGAGAGAGTTGCGCAATTCGCCACCGATGAGGATATTAAACGATTAGAGAACATCGTTATTGAAATTGAAGAGGCAATTGAGGCTGATGATAACCGACATTTGGAGCTAGATGTAGAATTTCACTGTATGTTAGCCGAGATGTGTGGAAACATTGCTATGACAACTTTGATGCCAGTAATCAATCAATCCATTCATTTGATTAATGAGAATTACACAAGTCGTCAGATGAAAGAGGATAGTATTTTGGCTCACCGTTCTATTCTCAGGTCCATCCAAAATAGGCATCCAATTGGAGCTTACGATAGTATGATGGCTCATATAGTATCAGTACGTCAGACTGTTTTTAGTGATTGGAATGAGAAAAATGAAGCAATTCAAGGAATTGAAAAATAATTATGTGATTCGGATTTGATACAAATACACCTAGTATTTATTTTACTGGGTGTATTTTTTTTGCACTAAAAAGCATTAAATCCCTTGACAATTCATCTGATGATTTATATACTAATGGTAGATGAATGCGTTACCAATTAGGAGGAGCTCATGATTGAATTGATAAAACAAAATTATTATTTTGCAGTTATACGCGGAAAAGATGAGGATGAAGCCAAGGAAATTGCGAGGCAATCGATTTTAGGAGGTATTCGTAATATAGAGATTACTTATTCAACGCCAAATGCAAATCAAGTAATTGCTGATTTAGTTCAGGAGTTCTCAGATGATTTACAAGTTGTTGTTGGAGCTGGTACTGTAATGAGTACAGATTTGGCTTATCAAGCTATTGAAGCGGGAGCTGCATTTCTTGTGAGTCCGCATTTCGATCCAGATATTCAAGTTATAGCACAAGAAGAAGGAATCTATTATTTCCCGGGTTGTGGAACAGTTACAGAGGTTGTTCGAGCAGATCGAGCAGGATGCCCAATTATCAAACTTTTTCCAGGAGGTGTCTTAGGTTCAGGGTTTATTAAAGATATTCATGGACCAATTCCTGATGTAAATATCATGCCCTCTGGTGGGGTTTCTATAGATAATGTAGCTCAATGGCGACAAGCGGGAGCCTGTGCTATCGGAATTGGTTCAGCTCTAGTAAAACGACTAGACCAGGATGGTTTTGATAGTATACGAGAAATTGCAGCAGATTTTGTAGCGGCAGGAGGTATTTAAAATGTCTTTCTTTGATGAAAACTTTATGTTAAAAAATAGTTCCGCTATTCAACTTTATCAATCTATTAAGAAATTACCAATATATGATTTTCATTGTCACTTGGATCCTCGAGAAATTTTTGAGGATAGGGTGTATGACGATATTGTAGATTTATGGTTGGGAGGAGACCATTACAAATGGCGTCTAATGCGTGCTAACGGCGTTTCAGAATATTATATTACTGGTGAGGCATCAAATCTTGACAAATTTATAGCCTGGGCCAGTACTTTAGAGGTAGCCTATGGAAATCCTCTTTACCATTGGAGTCATTTGGAATTGCGAAATGTCTTTGGGATTAATGAGCTTCTAACTAAAGATAACGCGGTAGAGATGTATGATCGATTAAATTCAATTATCCAAGAGAAGTCTATTAGCCCTCGTAAGCTCATCGCAGAATCAAATGTTGAATTTATTGGGACTACAGATGGTCCTTTAGACTCACTGGAATGGCATCAAAAGCTTTCTGAAGATACAAGTTTCGATACTATTGTTGCACCTACGTTTCGTCCAGATCAAGCATTTGTGGAGCATCAGGAATTTGCGAAGTTTACAGCTCGGTTAGAAGAAATGTCTGGAAAAATGATCCATTCCTATACGGATTTCATTAGTGCGATGGGAGAACGTATCGCTTTCTTTGCCAAACAAGGATGTCGAGCTAGTGATATTAGTTTTTTAAAGATTGTTTACCGACCTGTGGATACGGCTGATTTGAATCAGATTTTAGCTGCTGCCCGTGAAGGGAATGAGCTGAGCCAAGAGGCAATCGAAGCTTGGCAAACAGCATTGTTTAGGGATTTGTGTCGTTTTTATAAACAATATGATTTTATTACGCAGGTACATTTTGGAGCCTTACGTAATAATCATTCTTACTTAGCGCAAAAACTTGGGGCAGACGTAGGAGTCGATTCTATGGGAGATCAAATAAATTTGGCTTTTCAACTAAATCGTATTTTGGATGACCTAGTACAAGAAGAGGCTTTACCTAAGATGATTTGGTACAATTTGAATCCGAATTATAATCACGTGTTGGCGAACACCTTGGCGAATTTCCAAGCAAATGAAAAGGGGCAGGCTGCACAATTACAGCTTGGAGCTGGTTGGTGGTTTAATGATACACGCCAAGGGATGATTCAACAGATGGATGCCTATGCTGAACAGGGGATTCTAGCACACTTTGTAGGAATGTTGACAGATTCACGTAGTTTCTTATCCTATCAGCGCCACGACTATTTCAGAAGGATTCTTGCTTCCTATATAGGGCGTTGGGTTGAAGAAGGCGAGGTACCAGAAGATTATCCACGTTTAGAACAGCTAGTTAAAGCGATTGCCTTTAACAATGCTCAGGCGTTTTTTAGAAAATAAGGAGTGACACTATGAAAATGTCTTTTCGTTGGTATGGAGAAAAGGATCCAGTATCGTTAGAAGAAATTAAAGCAATTCCTGGTATGCAAGGGATTGTCACAGCGGTATATGATGTGCCTGTAGGACAGCCTTGGCCACTGGAAAAAATTCTAAAATTAAAGGAAAAAGTCGAAGCAGCTGGTCTTGAAATTTCCGTTATTGAGTCTATTCCTGTTCATGAAGATATTAAGCAGGGAAAAAGCAATCGTGATGAATTAATAGAGAACTACAAAACTTCTATTCGAAATGTAGGACAGGCTGGTATCCCTGTTGTCTGTTATAATTTCATGCCTGTCTTTGATTGGACGCGCTCAGATTTGTATCATCCCCTACCTGATGGAACGACTTCTTTAGCATTTTTAAAATCAGATTTAGAGGGAGTTGATCCAGTTGCAGATGATTTAAATTTACCAGGCTGGGATTCCTCTTATTCTAAGGATGAGATGAAGGCCATCATTGAGAATTACAGACAAAATATTTCAGAAGAAGATTTATGGGCTAATTTAGACTATTTTATTAAGGCTATCTTGCCGACAGCTGAAAAGGCAGGTGTGAAAATGGCTATTCATCCAGATGACCCACCATATGGAATCTTCGGATTACCAAGAATTATCACAGGACAAAAAGCAGTGGAACGTTTCCTAGGCCTATATGATTCTGAATACAATGGAATGACTATGTGCGTAGGTTCTTATGCTTCTGATCCATCTAATGATGTACTTGCGATGATGGAGTATGCCCTTCAACGGAATCGTATTCATTTTATGCACACGAGAAATGTCACAGCTGGCAATTGGGGATTCCAAGAGACTGCACATTTATCACAAGCTGGGGATATCGATATGAATGCAGTTATTAAATTACTAGTAGACCATGACTGGCAGGGAGCGCTTCGACCAGATCATGGTCGTCGAATCTGGGGGGACCAGACTAAGACACCAGGCTATGGTCTATACGATCGAGCTCTCGGTGCCACCTATTTTAATGGTCTTTATGAAGCGAATATGAGGGCGGCTGGTAAAATACCTGATTTTGGAATTGTAGTAAAAACTGTTGGGAATAAGGAGGAGTAGCTTATGGTAAAAGTAATTGATTTCAAAGATAAAGTAGTCGTGGTTACGGGAGCAGGAGGAGTCCTTTGTGGGTACTTGGCTACTGAATTTGCTAAAGCAGGAGCCAAGGTTGCTCTATTAGACTTGAATCAAGAAGCTGCTCAAAGTTATGTAGATCAAATTTTGGAAGCGGGTGGTCATGCCAAGGCTTATGAATCAAATGTTTTAGATAAGGCAAATTTAGAACAAGTACGTAAAGCTATTCTGGCTGATTTTGGAGCAGTAGATATTTTAGTAAATGGAGCCGGAGGCAATAATCCAAAAGCGACTACCGATAATGAATTTCATGACGTTGATTTACCTGAGGATGCTAAAAGTTTCTTTGACTTAGACGAAGCTGGAATTAGTTTTGTCTTCAATCTTAATTATTTGGGAACACTTTTACCAACACAAGTTTTTGCCAAGGATATGATAGGCCGCCCCGGAGCTAATATTATCAATATTTCCAGTATGAATGCTTTCACCCCTTTAACGAAGATTCCGGCTTATTCTGGCGCTAAGGCTGCTATCAGTAATTTTACGCAATGGCTTGCAGTTCATTTTTCAAAAGTGGGGATTCGTTGCAATGCCATTGCACCAGGATTCTTGGTAACAAATCAAAACCGTACTTTGTTATTTGATAACGAAGGTCAGCCAACAGCTCGTGCTCATAAAATTTTGAATAATACGCCAATGGGACGTTTTGGTGAGGCGGAAGAACTAGTTGGCGGAGTATTTTTCTTAGCTGATGAAAATTTGTCTAGTTTTGTTAATGGTGTTGTACTGCCAATTGATGGTGGATTTTCAGCCTATTCTGGAGTCTAGTATGGAAAAGAATGTTATTTATTGTGTTGATTCTGATGGCTGTGCCATGGATACAATGACTTACAAACATCAATTATTTTTTGGTCCATTAGCTGCAGAAGTATTTGAAGTAGATAATCGTGAAGACTTTCTGAGAGAATGGAATCGTGTTAATCTTTTCTCGATTAGTAGAGGGATTAATCGTTTTGTTGGATTAGTCCGAGGATTGGAATATGCCGGTATTTCTAATATTTCAGCTTTAAAAAAGTGGGTGGAAGAGACAGATTCACTTTCCAATGCTTCGTTAGAAAAAGCATTGCAAAACCGTCCATCGGAAGATCTCAACAAAGCTTTGGATTGGTCACTACGGGTGAATCAGGCGATTAAAGCCTATGAAGGCCCTATTCTAGCTTTTCCAGGAGTGAGGGAATGCTTCGAACAGATGAGACAATTTGGTGAAATCGTCGTTGTTTCCTCGGCTAATAAAGAAGCTGTAATGGAGGAATGGGAAGCACAGGGGTTACTGCAGTATGTATCAGAAGTTTTTTGCCAGGATCATGGGTTGAAAACGGATATTATTGCATCTTTGATAGGTGGAGGAGCAATAAATAATCGAATTCTAATGGTTGGTGACTCAGTAGGTGATCTAGAGGCTGCCAAAAATAACGAAGTAGCTTTTTATCCTATTATGGTGGGAAAAGAAGAGGAATCATGGGAGCAACTTAGGGAACAGGTGGCATCTGCCTTTGCAAGAGGGAGCTACTCTGCAGAAATGGAACAAGAACAAATCCAAAGATTCTGGAAAAACCTTGATTCCTAGAAAGGAAAATGAGATGGCACATAAAGTTGATTTACGAAAAAAACCTTATAACTTGGATGATGACGCTATCGCTTGGGTTGAGAATACCATCCAATCCATGACTTTGGATGAAAAAATCGGGCAACTCTTTGTGAATATGGGAAGTGAGCGAACTGAAGAGTATTTAACTGGTGTTCTGAATGACTATAAAATTGCTGCAGTTCGCTACAACAAAGGGACTGCGAGCGAGGTTTGGGAACAGAATTATATTCTTCAGACTAAATCTAAGATTCCTCTTTTGATAGCAGCAAATACAGAAGCAGGAGGCGATGGTGCTGTAACAGATGGAACCAAAATTGGAGATGAGGTTAAAATTGCTGCGGCTAATAATCCCCAATATGCTTATCAAATGGGAAAAGTTGCGGGCATTGAAGCAGCAGCAGTTGGTTGTAATGTTTCTTTTGCACCAATCATGGATCTCAGTCGCAATTGGAGAAATCCAATTATTGCAAATCGAACTTGGGGAGCGAATGTTGAACAAGTCATAGAACTTTCAAAAGAGTACATGAAAGGGATTATGGAAGAGGGGATTTTACCCTTTGCGAAACATTTCCCTGGAGATGGAATTGATGAGCGAGACCATCATCTTTCCTTTGCATCTAATCCAATGTCAAAAGCTGAGTGGATGGATAGTTTTGGTCGAATCTATCGTGAGATGGCGGAAGCGGGCCTTCCTGGAATTATGGCTGGGCATATCCATTTACCACGTGTAGAACAAGAGATGCATCCAGACCGTTCTGTGGATGAGTTGCTTCCAGCTTCACTAAATAAGACATTACTTGATGAATTACTCCGAGGTGAGCTGGGGTATAATGGGGCTATTGTAACCGATGCTAGTCACATGGTAGCCATGACTTCTTCTATGTCACGACGTGAACTACTTCCGACAGCTATTGAAGCTGGATGTGACCTTTTCTTATTTTTCAATGATCCAGATGAAGATTTGACATGGATGAAGCAAGGTTATGAGGAGGGGCTTTTATCAGAAGAACGTCTTCTCGATGCTCTTCGTCGGACTTTAGGATTAAAAGCTAAACTGGGACTCCATCTCTATGAAGGTCGTCGCCAGGAAATTCTCCCTTCAAAAGAGGAAGCCTTGAAACGTATCGGTCTACCTGAAGCACACGAATTAGCTAAAGAAGTTGCGGACAAATCAATCACCCTTGTTAAAGCAAAAGAAGACGGGATTTTTCCTGTAAAGCCAAATCAGTATAAGCGAATTTTACTGGTAGATGTCGAAGGCTATAAAGGTGGGTTTGGTGCTATGATTAATGCTGGAAAAAAACGTGCATCTGACTACTTAAAAGAATTACTGGAAATGCGTGGTCATGAGGTAAGCATTTGGGAAAACACGGAAGAACGTATCAATAAATTACCTGTTGAACAAAGACCCGCTGCGATGGCTAATGTCTATGCTTCCAAACGTAAAATTGCAGATATCACAAATCATTATGATTTAATTATTAATTTAGTTGATGTTAATTCGGGAGGGACGACACAACGGATTATTTGGCCTGCGGCTAAAGGAACTCCAGATCAACCCTTCTATGTTCACGAAATTCCTACAATTCTGGTTTCGCTTCAACATCCATTTGCATTGGCAGATATGCCTCAAGTAGGAACGTATATCAATGCATATGATAGTCTTCCTGTTACACTAGAAGCACTAGTTGAAAAGTTAGCAGGTGAATCAGCGTTTACAGGTGTATCTCCAGTAGATGCTTATTGTGGTTTTTTGGATACCCAGATCTGGAGAAAGCCATAAGAATTCATTGAGTCACTTTAATTTTTTTCGTAAGAGTCTCGCTTGATTTCGAGACTCTTTTCTATTCCAGAATATCTGGAGCATCAAATTTTTTATACTTATTGCATTTTAAACTCTGGCTTTGTCAAGCCTCTTTGATGAACTTATTGATTGCGTGTTTTCACGCCTTATCCTTAATAATCAAAGTGAATTCACTAACTAAAATAGGAAGGTTGGGACAAAAGTCTCTACAGTCTCAACCTCGAACGATCATCATCGGCTTTCCTCGTCATTTTTTGAAATTCCGCAAGTATTCTGATGTTGAAATTAGTTAAGTATAAGCAAAAAAAACCACTTGAATCTAAGGATTCAAGCGGTTTTGGTATTCTTCAATAATGGCTTCTTTTTTAGCTTTGCTGAGTTTTTTGAATTGGGCTTCGGCTTTGAGGGCCTGACTTTTGTCAGGGTAGGTTTGGGTATAGACCAGGGTTACCGGGCCTTTGGCACGTGTGTACTTTGCTCCCTTACCGTCGTTATGTTGTTTGATTCGCCGTTCTAGATTATTGGTGTAACCAGTATAGAGGCTGTTGTCCCGGCAACGCACGACATAGATGCAGTCCTTATTGGCGTCCATAAATCTCTTGAATCTCCGGACGATAGGATCCGTCTTCCTCATGAATATAGAGAGGAGGGAAGATTTTTAGCCCATCCGTTGAGCCATCTTTAATCGCCTCAATTAAGATCATATTGGCCTCGCGGTTTTCTTTAGGGTAAATAAATTGAAGGCGCTTGGGTGCTAATTTAAAAGCCTGCAGTGTATTTAAAATGTCTAGTAAGCGATCGGGGCGATGGACCATAGCCAGTCTACCATTGGATTTGAGAATCTTTTGGGCGACTGCACAAATCTCCTCCAGGTTGGTTGTAATTTCATGACGGGCTAAGAGGTAGTGGGGGCTAAGGTTCTTGTTAGAGGTTTCACTAGCTTTGAAATAAGGTGGGTTACAAAGGATTAAATCTACCTGACTAGGGGGTAACTGTTGAGGGAGCTCCTTTAAATCCATATTCCAAACCTGAACCTGCTGGTCTAAGTTATTGAGGGTCACAGAACGTTGGGCCATATCTGCTAGGCGCTCCTGGATTTCCACTAAAAGAATATCCGCCTTGGTATGCTGACTAGCAAAGAGTCCCACAGCTCCGTTTCCAGCACAGAGGTCCACAATTTTGCCCTTTTTAGGGAGTTTTGGGAAACGAGACAGAAGGACACTGTCGATCGAATAAGAAAAAACTTCTCGATTTTGGATAATTTTTACCGGGCTCGTGAACAACTGATCTAGCCGTTCCCCCGGACGTAATTCAATTTCACTCATAGAACCATTATAGCATTTTGCTCAAAAATAAGGATCCCCCCCTTTATCACACCTTAAAAATCCCGTATCTATAGGCTTTTTGAGGTCTATCCTTTTGTTTTTCCATAAATTTGCGCACCTTTTTGCGGACTTTTCTATAAATCGCCCATAGCTTTCTCAAACAATGAGACGGCTTTTTTTGCGCTTTCTCGTGATAGATGACTATAGACGTCCATGGTCACCGAGATATTGGAATGCCCTAGGCGGTGCTGGAGTTCCTTGTAAGGTATCCCAGAGTTTAGTAGCAAGCTGGCATGGGTATGGCGGAATCCGTGAAAGCCAATTCTTGGGACATTGGCTTTTTTGAAATGAGTTTGGAGACGAAAGTCCAAGTTGTCCCTTTTGGGGTATTCGTGAATGAAGTCCGAAAATACAACCGTTTCAGTTCGCCCTAGTTGCCAAGCTTCCAAGGTTTGGCGTTTCTTGTACTCTTTTAGCATGCTAACCGTTTGGGGATCTATATCTATATCCCTCTCGCTGGCCTTGGATTTAGGCGAGTTTATGCCACCTTTTAGATTGATGGTTTTCGTGATAGATACAACACCACCCGCCAAGTCAATATCTTCCCAGTGTAAAGCTATGGCCTCCCCGATACGGCAACCCGTAGCAAGTAGGAACTTATATAGCACTGTTTCATAATAATTGCGGTAGCGATTATGGTCAAGATTATCCAAGTGGTCAAGGAATCTTTTTAGTTCCTCTTTCTCAAAGTGTTTGACCTTAGTCCGTTTTGCTTTCTGAAGATTACGGGGGAGAATGACCTCCCTAGCTGGGTTGAATGGGATAACTTGAAGGACAACCCCATATTGAAGTATTCTCTTGTTGAGCGCGTGGATTTTATCATAGTGGAGATAAGCACCTTTTTCCCCTCGATTGGTTTTGCTAGCCAAGTTGTTGATGGTGGATTGAATCAAGGGAGTAGTCAGCTTATCCAACTTGTACGACCCGAATAAACTTAGAACATGTTTAAGGACGTTTTTAGTGCTTAGTTGAGTATTTACTTTCACGGTATCCTTGTAACTATCCCACCAAAGTCCTGCTAGTTCCTCGTAAGTATCCACCTTGGCAAAGCGAACCCGTGTAGATCCATTGTTTTTAAAATTGGCCACGGCTTCGATTGCCTTATGCTTGACCTCTTTTTGAGTTCTCCCAGTGACCTTGGTTTTGACTTTCTTCCCAGTTACTGAATCAGTTCCCAAATAGACATCCGCACGGTAGACGGTAGATCCGTCTTTCTTTTTGATTTGATTGATTTTCATGATTTTCCTTTCTACAGTAGGCAAGGTTATTGAAAAGGACTTAGGTATCATGAAATTTTAAGCGGGGACGTGCCTATTTGGCCACCTAGCGTGTTGGGGGATAGATTGTAAGGGAAGGAGTTGGAAGGCCGTAGGAGGGCAGAGATAAGCGAATCCAGCGGATGAAATTTTGATATAATTGAGTAGCCCTCTTGGCTTAGAAAGGGGGTGAAATGGATGGCACAAGCTTTTCTCACCATGTTTCTTGTTCCGTTGCTCGTTGGTATTCTTACAGTCTTGTTTGAATATTGGCTAAACAACCGCAAGAAATAGCCCTAGGGCAAAAGAAAAACCCTCAGCGCTGGAACGCTGGGGGCTTTTTGGATGGTACAAATTTTCTCACCATTTGTATACACCTAAATTATATCCCAAGCGTTGGATCATTGTCAAATTTTTAGCTAGTCACAGACCGCCATATACACCCCTAACAAGCTAAAATCATAGAATAGTATTATTTTGGTTTACCATATCCCTACATATCCCACTTTTTAAAGCGTGACCACAATAGCATAGTATCACGCGCCACGGTTGAACTATGTTATAATGGTTTTGTGACCTTGCTAACAGGT
>NZ_JADXDQ010000041.1:0-16451 GCF_015831295.1 Streptococcus sp. NLN64 | reverse complement strand
GTTCAACGTCCAACATACTTTGAAAAAATTCTAACTAAAACAGGTGTCTTGCCAGTTTGAGCTACGGCATTAAATGCCAAAATCTAGTACGACTTAACAAGACACTACTACTTTAACATAAAGAAAAGTAGTGAGAAAATCTTCCGTCGAAGGTTTCCTCACTACTAATCTTAGTATGTTTGAGCTTGCTGATAAAACTTTCGAAGAACGTCTCAAATAAGTACGGCAAAACGAGCTAACACCGTAATAAAAGATAAACGAATACTCATTACATTTCGAAATTTGAATGTGTTAATCCTCTTCGCCGAACCCCTTTGATTGCGTGCCTTGCACGCTTTAGCGATAATATTCAACAGGTCTCCCAGACCTGTTGAACTATCTTCATCGGATTGATTGCAAGCGATGCTTGCTTCATTACCTATAAATTTTAATCCAATTCCTGGATTAAAATTCATTTCAGATTTCGAACTGTTTCGAGTATAAAAGAGTATACCGTAAGACATTCATAAAAAATTTCCTCATTCAAAGCATGAATGAGGGAATTTTTTTTATAGCAATCAGGGATTAATCCTCCACTTGACCAAGAAGCTCCTGCAAAGTCTGCATATTTTGGTCTGACCACGGTGTTAACCGTGGGGTTTGAATATCAACCTGGTCAACGAATTTGTCCAGGTCCTTCTTGACCACCGCTGTTCGTTTTTCCAATTCACGAGCGGAAACCCGCAAGGCTCCCTGGGCAAAGACCGTCCACTGTTCATTCAAGTCACTAGTCGCAACCGATACTTGGTTACGCCCGGTGTTCAACTGGGCTGCTAGTCTTTCAATATAGGAGTCCGCTGTTTCATCTTCCTCCGTGAAAACCACCGCCACCTGAAATTCGTCGTAACGCTGGCGGATACCGGGCACATGCTGGGCATCGAAGACACAGGTGATCTCCAGTCCTTCAAAACTCGCATAATTGCTGAGACGGTTGAGTAAGAGGTTTCGGGCAGCATCTAGCTGATTGCGTTTGAAATCGCTCTTTGTGCTTTCCCAAGAGGCAATCATATTGTATCCATCAACGAGTAAGATCTGTTTCTTCATAGGCTTTACACTTTATTCCGATAGACTTCGTACATCAAAACGGCTGCGGCAACACTGGCATTCAGGCTTTGAACATGACCTCCCATGGGAATGGTGATCATCTCATCCACCTGCTTCTTAATGTTAGGGGAGATGCCCTTACCTTCATTCCCGATAATCAAAGCCAATTTTCCTGAAGTATTCCATTTGTTAGAAGGGGTTCCATTCATATCGGTTCCAAAGACCCAGAAACCAGCTTCTTTGAGCTTGTCCAAGGTCTGGCTCAGATTGGTCACCCGAGCCACTGGCACATGCTCCAGCGCCCCTGTCGCAATTTTGGCTACCACTGGTGTAATGCCAACCGACCGATGTTTGGGGATGATAATCCCCGTAACCTCCAAGGCATCCGCCGTCCGCAAAATGGAACCTAAATTATGAGGATCAGTGAGGCTATCCAAAATTAGAATCAGAGGATTTTCCTGACCTTCAGCCTTGGCCATCACATCTTCAAGACTCTGGTAAGCATAGGCGGATACCCGCAAGACCAAGCCCTGATGAACCCCCTTCTGGCTCATTTCATCTAACTTTTTCTTACTGGTCCAAGAAATCGGCACCTTGTGCTCACTGGCCAACTCCTTGACCCGCTCCAGCTTCTTGCCCCGTAAATCTTCCTGGATGTAGAGCTTGTTCCCCGTCCCCATTTCCAAGGCCTCCACCACAGCGTGGTGACCGTAAATTGTGTCTGTTGTATCCATTCTTTTTTCCTTTGATTGATAGAGGAAGGAGGGGCTATGCCCCTCCCTATACTCTGTTGTTTCTACATCTGATACTCAATGAAAATCAAAAATTAAACTAGGAAGTGAGCCGCAGACAGCTCGAAATCTCTGGGAGAGCTTTCGAGCTTGTAGATAAAACTTTCAAAGAAAGTTTCAAATAAGTACGGCAAAGTTAACAAAAACTTCGTTTTTTCAACTAGAATCTCAGACTGTCTGACCTGACAACGGTTCAATTTGATTTTTGAGGAGCCTTAATCCACTTTATAATAAAACTCACGCGCAAAAGCCAAATCGCCATTGCTTTGGCTGAGCCAGATGCGGTCTTTAAAATGTTTCGAGCGGTCTTGGGTATCTGGGTTTGATGCGTCTACACCGCTGGGGATAAAACGAATCAAGGCTCCGCCGACCAGTGCACGGATTGGCTCATACTGGGTGCTTAGGAAACCTCCTTCTGCTAAAGCATTGGTAAAAGTCACTTGGTAATTGTCTGATACCAAACCTTTTTCATCAAAAACCAAGCGGTCTTCGTAGTCATTTTCCCAAGTTCCTGCGATGCTTGAGAAATCGCCAGCGAGAATTTCTTCGATATTCATAAGGGTTCTCCTTTTACTGCTCTTGTTCGACGGTTTGAATACACCATTGAATCAATTCTTCCAGCCGGTCGATTTGGCCGGTCAGGTGAAGATAACCCAGGAGGGCTTCAAAGCCCGTCGACATTCTGTAGGTGACGACATCTGTATTTTTAGCCTTGGTATGGCTATTGGCGTTGCGTCCTCGTTTATAGATTGCAACTTCTTCTTCCGTCAGCATTTCCTGATCCAAGAGAGCTTGGACCAACTGAGCCTGAGCCTTGGCAGATACATAGTGGGTGGCCACATGGTGGAGGCGGTTGGGCTTGGTCATTCCTTGCAAAATCAAGTGTTGACGTACATAGACCGAGTAGATCGCATCCCCATCAAAGGCCAAAGCAATACCGTTAATCAGGCGGACATCAGTCACGCTGCCACCTCACTCCCTCTTTGGTGTCCAACAAGCGAATCCCTTGCTGGGCAAGCATATCCCGAATCCGATCGGCTTCTTGGAAGTTTTTCGCTGCACGCGCCTCTTGGCGTTGGGCAATTAATTTTTCAATTTCTTCCTCTAAAATATCTTCTTGGAAAATCAACCCAAAAATAGCAAGGAACTGCCCAAAGACGGTTTGAACCTCCTCCGTATAATGACCGGAATTGATCCACTTGGCAAAGTCAAAGAGTACGGTCAAGGCATTGGCTGTATTGAAGTCATCGTCCATCGCAGCCTCAAAATCCCGGACAAAGTCTGGTAAACGACTAATGTCAGCCGCCTCCTTGAGAGGACTGAGGAAGGTGTTTTTCAGATACTTCAGATTGACTTGGGCATCGTAGAGTGCCTTGTCACTGAAATTAATGGGACGACGGTAGTGTTGACTGTTGAGGAAGAGCCGTAGAACCTGACCATCAACCGTCTGCAAGAGCTCATGGACAGTTCGGAAGTTCCCTAGAGATTTGGACATTTTCTCGTCATCAATGGTAATAAAGGCATTGTGCATCCAATAATGGACGAAGGTCTGACCGGTCTTAGCTTCAGACTGGGCAATTTCATTGGTATGGTGGGGAAACTCTAAGTCACTTCCACCACCATGGATATCCAAAGTTGGCCCCAAAAGCTCCGTTGACATGACCGAACATTCAATATGCCAACCAGGACGTCCTGCTCCCCAAGGGCTGTCCCAAGAGATTTCTCCATCCTTAGCAGCCTTCCACAAGGCAAAATCCAAAGGATCTTCCTTACGATCCGCTTCTGAACCTAGGCGTCCACTGGCTCCCTGAGCCAAATCCTCCAAGGACTTATTGGCCAACCGACCATAACCTTCGGATTTACGAACCCGGAAATAAACGTCCCCCTGGCTTTCATAAGCCATTTCTTTGGCAATCAAATCCTGGATAAATGCGATGATTTCCGGAATATAGTCCATCACCCGCGGATTCTGAGTAGCAGGAAGAATTCCCAAAGCCTGGGTGTCCTCCAAATAAGCCGCAATATACTTATCAGCTACTTCTTCCGGACTGATACCTTCCTCAAGAGCCCGGTTGATGATCTTATCATCCACATCCGTAAAATTGGAAATGTAGGTCACCTCATAACCACGATAGGTGAGGTAGCGACGAATAGTATCAAAAGCCACAACTGGCCGAGCATTTCCAATGTGAATGTAATTATAGACCGTTGGCCCACAAACGTACATGGAAACCTTGCCCTCCACTTGAGGACGAAACTCTTCCAGTTGCCGACTGAGGGTATTATAGATTTTGATCATAGAGATCCTTCCTACTCAACTCCTTGGGGTTTCGGGAACAAAGCCTTCATAGAGGCATTCACCCGACCTTTATCATCAATCTTGATAACCTTGACATCTACTTCATCCCCAACTTCGAGAATATCTTCGACCTTGTTAACGCGAGTCCAAGCCATTTCTGAAATATGCACCAAGGCATCTGTCTTATCAAAGAGGTTGACAAAAGCTCCAAATTTCTCAATGCGGGTTACTTTTACGCCAGTAAAGACTTCATCCACCTTAGCTTCACGAACCAAATCAGCAATGATTTCCTTGGTTCGGTTAATAGCAGCTTGGTCTGGTGAGAAGATAGAAACCAAACCGTCTTCGTCAATATCAATCTTAACGCCCGTTTCCGCAATAATCTTGTCGATGGTTTCCCCACCTTTACCGATAACCACTTTGATTTTGTCCACATCAATTTGGATGGTATCGATTTTCGGAGCAGTTGGTGCCAACTCTGGACGAACTTCCGGAATAGCTTCATGAATGACGTCCAAAATCTCAAAGCGAGCCTTCTTAGCCTGGGCCAAAGCTTCTTCAAGAATTTCCGGGGTGATTCCAGAAATCTTGATATCCATCTGCAAGGCGGTAATTCCTTCACGGGTTCCAGCTACCTTAAAGTCCATGTCTCCAAAGTGGTCTTCCAGACCTTGGATATCTGTCAAGACCGTGTAGTTGGTCCCATCTGAAATCAAGCCCATGGCAATACCAGCTACTGGCGCTTTAATTGGGACACCACCAGCCATCAAGGCCAAGGTTCCCGCTGTAATCGAAGCCTGGGAGCTCGAACCATTGGATTCCAGAACTTCCGCTACCAAACGAATGGCATAAGGGAATTCCTCAAGACTTGGCAAGACTTGCTCCAAGGCCCGTTCACCCAAGGCTCCGTGCCCGATTTCACGACGACCTGGTGCACCATAACGCCCCGTTTCCCCCACAGAATATTGTGGGAAATTGTAGTGGTGCATAAACCGTTTTTTGTATTCAGGATCTAGGCCATCCACAATCTGGGTTTCACCCATTGGAGCCAAGGTCAAGACAGACAAGGCTTGGGTTTGCCCACGTGTAAAGAGACCTGAACCATGCACCCGTGGAAGATAATCAACTTCCGCAGCCAGTGGGCGAATTTCATCGACTTTCCGACCATCTGGACGCACCTTATCTTCCGTAATCAGACGACGAACTTCCGCATGCTCCATCAATTCAAGGATTTCAGCCACGTCTCGCATGATACGGTCAAACTCTTCATGATCCGCATAACGCTCCTCGTAAACAGCCTTGACTTCTTCACGTACCGCATTGGTTGCCGCTTCACGCGCCAATTTCTCCTCAACCTGTACAGCCGCCTGCAATTGCGGATTGTAGGCCGCCTCAATTTCAGCCTGCAAGTCCGGATCCACTTGCAACAATTCCACCTCTGCCTTGTCCTTCCCAATCGCAGCAATGATTTCCTCTTGGAAAGCAATCAACTCTTGGATCGCCGCATGACCTTTGAGAAGCGCTTCAAGCATGATGTCTTCAGACAGTTCTTTGGCCCCTGATTCCACCATGTTAATCGCTTCTTTCGTTCCTGCTACGGTTAAATCAAGAGTGGATTGTTCCATCTCCTCTTGACTAGGGTTGATGACAAAAGCGCCATTCACATAACCCACTTGGACGCCGGCAATTGGACCATCAAAAGGAATATCTGAAATTCCAAGAGCTAGAGAAGAACCAAACATGGCTGCCATCGGAGCAGAGGCATTCTCATCGTAGGACAAAACCGTATTAATAACCTGGACCTCATTGCGGAATCCTTCCGCAAACATCGGCCGAATCGGACGGTCAATCAACCGAGCTGTCAAGGTAGCATCCGTAGATGGACGCCCTTCCCGCTTGTTAAAGCCACCCGGGAATTTTCCAGCCGCATACATCTTTTCTTCATAGTTGACTTGAAGAGGGAAGAAATCCCCTGTAGCCATTTTCTTGGACATCACTGCTGCTGTTAAAACAGTCGATTCCCCGTACCGAACCACAACAGCACCATTAGCCTGACGTGCCACCTGTCCTGCTTCAACAATCAATTCACGACCTGCAAAGGTCGTTTTAAATACCTGTTTCGTCATTGAATACTCCTAAATTTTATTGGGGATTTTCTACAAAAATCAACCCAGCAGACCCTGCTCGATTCATCTTTGCACAAAAGTCCCCGACCCCTTTATTCTACCACAATCATGCTTAAAATTGCTATACTAGGAGGGAGACGAAAGGAGACTTTTATGGAACAAAAACACCGTTCAGAATTCCCAGAATACCAACTCTGGGACCTTACCGCCCTCTACCAAGATCGGGAGGATTTCCTCCGGGCCATCGAGAAGGCTAGCCAAGATATAGAGGAATTCCAACGCAACTATCAAGACAACTTGAACACCTTCGAAGATTTTCAAGAAGCCTTTCAAGTCTTGGAACACATTCACATTCAAATTAGCCACATCTTGACCTATTCCTTCATGCCCCAAACCACCGATTTTGGCAATGATGATTTTGCCCAAATCGCCCAGGCTGGAACTGACTTCGGAACACAAGCACAAGTTGGGTTGGCTTTCTTTGACGCGGCCCTACTGGAAGCAGACTCTGCGATTTTAGATCAGCTGGAAAGCCAGCCGGGACTCAGCCAGCCCATTCGCTTGGCCAAAATAAAAAAAGCCCACTATCTAGGAAAAGAAGCTGAAAAAACATTGGCCAACCTCAGCGAAATCTTCCAAGCACCGCAGGATATCTACAGCAAGATGCGGGCTGGAGACTACGCCATGGAGGATTTTGTCGTCGATGGTAAAACCTACAAAAACTCCTTCATCAGCTACGAAAACTTCTATCAGAACCACGAGGACGCTGGCGTTCGAGAAGCTGCCTTCCGCTCCTTCTCTAAGGGACTGCGCCAACACCAAGAAACTGCAGCAGCTGCCTACCTAGCCCAAGTCCGTTCTGAAAAAATCTTAGCCGACATGAAGGGCTACCCATCTGTCTTTGACTACCTCTTGGCGGAGCAGGAAGTAGATCGCAGCCTCTTCGACCGGCAGATTGACTTGATTATGAATGAGTTTGCACCAATTGCTCAAACCTTCGTGAAACACGTGACCCACATCAACGGCCTTGAAAAAATGACCTTTGCGGACTGGAAGCTAGACCTAGATCCGCAATTGAACCCAGAAGTATCGATCGAAGAAGCCTATGACTTGGTCATGCGCTCCGTTCAAGCTCTGGGACCAGAATATGTTGAACAAGTCAAACGCTACCAGGAAGAACGGTGGGTTGACTTTGCAGCTAACACTGGTAAAGAATCCGGCGGTTACGCTGCTGACCCTTATAAGGTCCACCCTTATGTTCTCATGAGCTGGACTGGACGCATGAGTGATGTCTACACCTTGATTCATGAAATTGGCCACTCTGGACAATTCACCTTCTCCGACAATCACCAAAGTATTTTCAACACCAGCATGTCTACCTATGCCGTTGAAGCTCCTTCAACCTTTAACGAACTCTTACTCAGCGATCTTCTGGAAAATGAGTTAGACGATCCACGCCAAAAACGCTTTGCCTTGGCACACCGCCTCACAGACACCTACTTCCACAACTTTATTACCCACCTCTTGGAAGCAGCCTTCCAACGCCAGGTTTACACCTTGATTGAAGAAGGACAAGTCTTTGGTGCAGAGAAACTAAACGCCATCATGAAAGATGTCCTCACCCAGTTCTGGGGAGATGCCATCGAAATCGACGACGATGCCGCCCTTACCTGGATGCGCCAAAGCCATTACTACATGGGGCTTTACAGCTACACCTACTCCGCAGGACTCGTCCTCTCCACTGTTGGCTTCCTCAAACTCAGAGAAAGCCAGGATCCGAACTTCTGGCTGGACTACCTCAAACTCGGCGGTAGCCTAGCACCTCTCGAAGCAGCCAAGGTCTTGGGTGCAGACCTAACCACTGAAAAACCATTACGAGATACCATCCAATTCCTGAATGACACTGTCCAACAAATCATCCGCTACAGTCAAGAACTGGGGCAAGCTTAGCTATGAGCATCTGAACTCAGGTTCAGATGCTTTTTTCCATCAAAAAAACTGCCCGTGGGCAGTTTTTTTGATTAACGACGTAGTCCCAATGAATGGATCAATTCACGGTAACGGTTAACATCCGTGCGACGTAGGTAAGCCAAGAGGTTACGACGGCGACCGATTTTTTTCATCAAACCACGGTAAGTAGCGTGGTCTTTTTTGTGCACTTTGATGTGCTCATTCAAGTGGTTGATTTCCCAAGTCAATACTGCAACTTGAACTTCAACAGAACCTGTGTCACCTTCGTGACGAGCATATTGTGCAATGATTTCATTTTTCTTCTCTTTTGAGATTGCCATGTTTCTTCTCCTTTTTTCTTCCCCATCCGAGTGCGAGGGACTGGCAGGCCCACCACCAAGAAGGGGTATCTATCCTTACGGACATTCTCATTCTACCAAGCCCTTTTTCGTTTGTCAACTAAAATCAACCTTTCTTATAAAGGCACGTCATAGTCTTGCAAAAGCGCTAGCTCTTCCTCCCGCAGGGCTCGGTAAGTTCCTCTTTCCAATTCCGGATCCAGCTGCAAGGCCCCCACAGACAGACGTTCCAAATAGGTCACTTCCTTACCACAAGCTGCCACCATCCGTTTAACCTGATGGAATTTTCCTTCCTGGATACGAATCAGGACTTCCGAACGACCTTGACCTACCTGTAGTAGTTCCAACTCCGCTGGTTGACTAGTGAAATCCTTAAAGCGAATCCCTTCCGCAAAGCGCTTTTGATCCTCGACCGTCATTTCTCCTGCGACCAAGGCCCTATAAACCTTGGCCACATGCCGCTTTGGTGACAACATGGCATGTGCCAGAGGACCATTATTGGTTAAGAGCAGGAGTCCTTCGGTGTCCTTGTCCAAGCGTCCCACTGGAAACAAATCCTTTCGCCAATCATCCGGATCCAGCAGGTCTAGAACTGTTTTACCAGAACTATCTTGGGTGGCAGAGAGGACACCGGCTGGTTTGTTGAGCATCCAGTAATAGAAGGTCTGATAAGTCAGTTCCTGATCTTGATAGTGAATCTGATCTTCCCCTTCCCGGATGTGGGTCTTAGCACTTTTTTCAACCTGACCATTGACCTTAATCAGTCCCTTCTTCACTATTTGTTTGACTTCTGAACGCGAACCCAACCCTACTTCTACTAAATAACGATCCAAGCGCATGCGTGCACCTCCTTGCTCAAATTATAACACGCCTAGTCGTAATAGGAAACAATCGCATAGAGCCACTGACCTCTGAGCCTCTCATAATGGCAATAAGCTACGGCCACTGTCAAGGACGAACTCAGGAAAAAACCTAGCCCAAAATAGAAAATGCCAGCCCAGATTGAAACCATGGCAAAAAGCACATTAACCCCCAAAAAGCAGCAAGCCAAGCGCCATACCAAACCAAATTGGAGGAGATCTTGAAAAAGAGATTGAAAGACTTGCAGCAATTGGAGCAAACAATAGGCCGGCAGCAGAAATCCGATATAATAATGGACCCAATTCAAAGGATGGAAATAAGAATACAAAGCCAAGCCTGCTAGAAGCAAGATAAATTCCAGCAACCACAAGAGCAGGATCTTGTCCATGCGTTGCTGGCAGAGCTCCTCGTAAGTTTCCAACTGTTGACTAGACATGGACCCATTCAACCCCTCTACAAATGCTTGCCAAACTGGTGTCAGATAAGCCTCTTTGACACCTAACCACTGAGCAAAAAACAGAAGATAGAGGCACAAGGAAATCAAAACAGCCTGGTCATAGGCCGGCGCTAGCCGCAAGCCCGCACCAAAATTCTTGCCCAAGGGGGAAGAATAAACGACGACCAAGGGAAACAATATAGCACTGTAAAAAACAAGACCTAGCCAAGCCTGACGAGAAGGTACAGGAGAGGTTCCCTCCTCTAACTTCTCCAGCTGACCCCACAAGAGCAGGGCGTCTAACAAAAAGAGCAGGGTAAGACCTAAAATCAATGAGGAAGCTAGTCCCATCTGACTCATCAAAAGAGAAAAAAGGAGAATCAATCCAAAAATCCCTGTCAAATTCAGACAATATCGTTCCATATTCAGCCTAACTCCTAACCGCTCTCGTAAAAGCTGAGCAGACAAAGATGCCCCCAGCAAAAGAACGACAAGGCCTGTCCCTGTATTGAAGGTGCCAACATAAAGGAGATAAGTCACCAACCCCAAAGATTGCAGCCCAACAAGTCCCAAAAGACTCCGACCATACCAGGTCTCACTGGCGCAAGCAAACCAAGGGCGCATCAGACTCTGGACCAAAAAGACGCCTAAAAAACCATAACTTAAGAGGGGCAAGAGATGGACTATTTCCCCCACCTGTCCCAAATGTAACCAAACTTTTATCTGGCTGAAAAACATCAAAAACAGGGGGAAGAAAAGAAAACTACCATAAAGCGCTAGTAAAAGCTGTAAGGCTCGAAGTCCTTGTCGACAGATTTTCCACATTCTTATTCCACCTCATAAATTCTTTGATAGGCTGCCAAAACCTGTTCCTGTTGATAAAGGTCTTGTACCCGTCGCCGACCAGCTTGCCCCATCCGAACTCCCATTTCCGGATCGTCCAAGAACTGTATTACTGCCTGCACAAAACCTTCTCGATCGCCAGGTCTAACACAAATCCCTGCAGCTCCTACTCCTTCTAAATCCTGACACAGGAGTTGACGACAGGACCCCACATCGCTAGCGATACAAGGAACCCCCGCAGCCATAGCCTCCAGCAGAGCCAGGGGCTGACCCTCAGATAAAGACGGTAAAAGTAAACAAGTCCAATTCACTAGATATTCCTGCACGCGGCAATGACCTAAAATTTCCACTCTCGGAATCCGCCAGCGTTCAATAGCAGCCTGACAAACATCCCAGTAGCGAGAATCTTCAACGGCTCCTAAAATGACCAAGGTAACCTCGTAGCCCCTTCGGCAGAGATTGGCATGAATAAACAGAAGTTCCAAGACATTCTTGAGCGGAGTCCAACGCAGAATAGCCCCAATTCGGAGTTTGGTCGCATCCTCTTTTCGTTGGACTTGCCGCCAGTCTTTCCAGTTCAAACCGTTGGGGATAACCTGACACTTGCTTGCGGAACACCCCAATTGAACTTGGTGGTTTTGCGCCTGCTTGAAGAGCGTTGTCACGGTTGTCGCCTGCTCATAACTGATTCGCGTCATCTCCCGA
This sequence comes from Streptococcus sp. NLN64, assembly GCF_015831295.1. NCBI lineage: Bacteria > Bacillati > Bacillota > Bacilli > Lactobacillales > Streptococcaceae > Streptococcus > Streptococcus sp. NLN64. The sequence continues at coordinate 4,998 of NZ_JADXDQ010000041.1, read as the reverse complement.
AAGAACCACCGGATACAGTCCTTTTGGTCTGAAAGCAGCTGGGGAGTACGACTAAGTACCTCCTCTTTTTCCAAAAGATACAAACCATGTTCCGACAAAACAAAGGGACATTTAGCTCTCCTTGTCATGTAAGCTGCCAGATAACCGGCATACCCCGTCGATAGGGCATGAATACACCGACAGTTATCTGGTAGATGAACTTGCGCCAACAAGCCCAAGAGATTCCCAAAAAGGCTCTGCAATTGCCGATAAAGCGGTAAAAAAGCCGCTTTGGGATAAGTGTGTTTAATCCATTGAAAAAGGGTACTAAATACAGAGGGCGTGTGCAGGGCACTTAAAGAACTTGCCAGAGAAGAGCTATCTAAGTCCATCATTTCTACCAACCACTGGCCTGAATCTGGACCTAAGCCCCAACAGGGTCGTGCCATCTCCAAGTCCGCTTCCTCCAAAACCAACTCTTGTATTCCAAGAACGTTTTTGGGCAGGTCATAGACCCAAGATCCACAGGTTTCCTGCCGATCCACAATGGTTATCAGATAGAAGGAGTAAGCCTCCATTCCTTGGATAAAATCCTGAATCCAATTAGACAAACCGCCTTTCCCATAGGGATAAGCTGCTTCCACCACCAACACAATAACAGAATTTTTGTCCGTGCTTACTGGTCCCATTCAATCCTCACTTTCTCTTCATCCGTCTCTAGCAGATACAGCCGTTTAGCCAGTCGTTTGATTTTTCCACCCGTCACGCGCAGGTTCCTTCCTTTATTTTGACGAAAAAGAAAAGAAGAATTCCCTTGAACATGGTCCAACCTCAGTTCCAAAAAATCGCTTCCCTCCTCCACTTGGAGGGTCACGTTCAGGAATACACCAACCTTGTCTGCAAAACGACCAGCTCCTACAAAATCCAAGTCTGGCACAGCTTTCTGCAAACCTTGCATGGAAGAGCGATAGGACTCCAGTAATTCCTCCCATGTTTTCCCGTGACTTCGACGATTATCCAAAACATCATCTGGATGGATAAATTGGCTATGAACCAAATGGGTATTAAGCTCTGAAAAGACTGCTAAACGATCAAAATCATCCCAGTCCATCCCTGAAACCAAACGCGGCAAATTCAGTAAACCATCCGATCCTAGATCAAACTCCTGGGCATAAGCCCCGTCACCCGGAAAATAAGTAGAGGCAACCCCTTTTAAATCAGGTAGGGCAGTCGCCAGAACACTACGGCCCTCTCGACTCAAAATATTGGAAGGAGGAACATAAACCACTGGCTTTTGAGCTCCATAGTAAGTGGTAACCAGCTTTTCTAAGGTTTGGAGGGAATCGCGGATAGCCCATTCTTGACTCCAGGGAAGATAGTCCTTGGATCCCGAATGAATCTGCAAAGGTTGATGATTATAGCCATGATAGGCCAACGCACCCCCTTGTTTCAATAACATTCGCCCCAGCTCCAAGGTTCCAAGTTCAGGCAGAACCAAGGGAAAAGGGGAAGTGACCTGTTCTCCATAACTAGCCACTATTGCTCCAGTATAAGTCAAATCTAAGTCTTTTCCTAAAACCTGGATAGCTGGCCACCAAGTCTGAGTCACAAATTGATCAAAGTTCTCTTGTCGATGTTTGGAGAGCTGAACCTTCTCCTGGTCACTGAAAGGAGCTGGAAAATCATCTAGGTAAACGACACCCGCATTTATGACAGGATAGAGGAAAATCGGGTCCATCAAGGACAAACCCAAACCATAAATTGCTCGATAAACTTTGTCATAAATCCCCAAATTCATGACGACTACTTGTCCTTTTCCCGCTTCCTTACTCCAAAGCAATGGTGTCTTCGTTTCAGTATCCCAGACAGGAACCCGACAAGAAGCATCTAAGCTGACATCCCAAGCAGAATCAAAGGGATGCGATATCGCAAAAGGGCCAGAACCTCCAATCATCAGATCTTTCTCTAAACTGATAGATGAAACCACCTGATTTCCACTTATTCCAGGCTCAACCCCCAACCATCTTTGAAAACTGGAATCCTCTTCACTAGCCTGAGGCATTCCAATATAGAGATGACCACCCGCCTCTACCCAAGCCTTTAAGGGTTGCTGAAGTTCTTCCTTTTGAAGCAGATCTTCTCCTACATAATAAATGGTTTGATAATCCTCCAAGCTTTCTGGTAAAAATTCATGGGCCAGGTCTACAGTCCGAGCTGATTTGCGAAAATCTTTGAGCAAGTGCTCCAGTTCCAACTGGGCTTCCAGGCTACTAGGATTCTTGGAATGATACAAAAGCAAGCCCTCCACCTTTACCTGTTGCAAGCCCCGTCGATCCTGAATCACTTCCGTTTTCACAAACGGATGCTGCCTGCTCCTTGGTAGAGCTTGATAGGACTGGGCACGATACATCAAAAAGAGGCACATACTGGCCAAAACCAAGAATAGCAACTGCATTCCCCACCTAAGTTTCTTCATCTAACTCCTCCAATCCTGCTAAAAATCCCGATATTTTATAAAATTCAATTAATTCTTGGTAAACAGAAGTCCCTCCTTTCCCAACTTCTTCCAGCTGTAGCAACTCGCATTCTAACTGGTAATGCATACTAGCCAAAAAAATGGCCAACTCTTGCCCCAACTCAGCTGCTAAATCTTCCCATTGCTCGCGTAAGTAACAGACGTAGACCCTCGCCTCCTGTGTTGGAGTTTGCTTCAAAAGGAAACTACGCTCCTGCTCATTCGCTTGCTCCCAGGCCTGCCATTTCTTCTGTTCCATCTGCACCTCCTTCTATCTTTCCATTCGTGTTTTGTGTTCAAAAGTAGCTATAAGTTTTTCTTAAGCTGGAAGGAAGATAATGTTTTTAAAAAGGTTACAACAAGGAGGTCCCTATGTTTACAAATCTCAACTGGAAGAATTCCGCACGCCCTCTTGAAGCGACTTGCTGGCTGCTCATCTTTTATGGCAGCAACACCTTAGCCATGAACTACCTCCCCTTCTCGCCACTCTTAGCTTCCTGGTCCTGGCCCTATGCTACGGATATAGTATTGACCTTTGTGGACCTTGTCAGTTTAGGGGGGCTGCTCTGGATTCTCAAAATTCGAGGAATGGAACTCTCTAATTCACAACTAGCCTCAGATCGAAAACAAAAAGTACTCTACAGCCTCCTCACCTTCCTGGTCATCTACGCCAGCGACAAACTCTATAGCCACTTCTTCCCCATTCCCCCTTTGGAAACCCAAGGCTGGGGAAGTTTTCTTGCTCAATTCAGCCTAGCGGTCATCTCCGGCCCCATCTTTGAAGAAGTGCTCTTTCGAGGTCTATTACTGCGTTATGTTTTCCCTAAACAACCAATTTTCGGACTAATCGTCTCCAGTTTTGTCTTTGTCCTCATCCACCCCATCTCTGATTTAAGCGCCTTTTGGTTCTATGGGCTTCCAGGACTGGCTTTAGGAATGCTTTATGGAAAAACAAAAGATATCCGTCTCCCTATTGCGGTTCACATGGCCCTAAACCTGCTTTCTCATATCCAAATCCATTTCTTTTAAAGACTTCCCCCTTTTTGTTAGCATTTCTAGGATAAAAGGGATAGACTAGTCATAAGGAGTAACTGATCATGAGAAGATTTGGACGAACCTATTTTATGCTTTTAAGAATTCTAGTCTATAGCAGTCTTTTTTTCAGTCATTGGGGACTGGCCATAGACTTTCAGGCTGTGTTTTACCTGATTGCTAGCCTCTGCCTTCTATTCGATATCTGGGAAAGTTATCGGGCTTGGGAAAATCGTGGAAAACACCGCACAAAAAAACCTAACTAATTTTTTCAAAAAATAAAGGCCAATTGTGATATAGTAGAACGAGAAGAAAAAGGAGAATCGCATGTCTGCAATTAAACGATTAACTCGTGCATCACACTTGATTGATATGGATGACATCATTCGCGACGGTCATCCCACCCTCCGCCTAAAAGCGGAGGAAGTAACCTTCCCACTCAGCGATGAAGAGATTATTCTGGGCGAAAAAATGCTTGGTTTTCTGAAAAATTCCCAAGATCCTGTCATGGCTGAAAAAATGGGCCTCCGTGGCGGTGTCGGATTAGCTGCACCTCAACTGGATATCAGCAAACGGATTATTGCTGTCCTAGTACCAAATCCCGAAACTGAAGATGGTGAGCCCCCTAAAGAAGCCTATAGTATGCGTGAAGTACTCTACAATCCTAAAATTGTCTCCCATTCCGTCCAACAAGCAGCCCTCAAAGAAGGCGAAGGCTGCCTATCTGTAGACGAAGACAAACCTGGATATGTAGTCCGCAACTCCCGCATCACAGTTGAGTATTTTGATAAAAACGGAGAAAAACACCGCATCAAACTCAAAGGCTACAATTCCATTGTCGTCCAACATGAAATTGACCACATCAACGGAGTCATGTTTTACGACCGCATCAACATCCAAGAACCCTTCCGCATCGAAGATGGGGTTATTCTACTAGACTAAAAAAACCTGCCGGCGGCAGGTTTTTTTCGATGGAAGATGGAAGCAAAAATCACAAATCTAGAACTATTTTAAAACTAGTTTAGATTTTACACTTAGATGCATGAAGAATAAAATTGCAATATCATCTTTGGGACTATTTTAGATTTCTAACCAAAAACTGAATCGTTAACCCGAATTATTCATACCCTGAATATCTTTGCGTAACTATCAAAAAAATCATCAGAAACCAGCAATAAATAATTGCAGTTCTGATGATTTTTATGAACGATCAAGCTTTTCTATAAATAAATATGGATCTGCTACCTTAGCACCCTAAAAAAGGGCAGACTCCGCCCTTGGTGCGACTCTCGATTTTTAAAAATGTATTCTATTTGATTCGGTATCCTAATTTCCTAACAAAGGAGGACTGGTATCCCTTACTGCATAGAGAACGGGGAGTGAGAAATCTAGTCTGGAAATTCGCTCAAAGAGAGCTTGAAACTCATCCTTCAGAGAATAGAGATTAGACAGTTTTAGAATTTGTTTTCTAG